>CAILMA010000802.1 GCA_903835145.1 uncultured Bacteroidota bacterium | reverse complement strand
GGAAATTTACTGGGGATAAGTGAGGGTACATCCAAGTGGCATCTTTCAGAGGGAAGGAAGCTATTGAAAGAGAAAATAGAGAAAATGGAATTGCATTTAAAAGCTTAATAAAAATTATCCACATGGATAGTAATATGATAAATATTGACGACCTGGTCAGGCAACGGTTGGGCGGCGGCGAGGAGCAGGAACGCTCCGGTGCATGGCTGCGCATGCAGGAGCTGCTGGAACAGGATAAACGCCGAAAACCGATTGGCTTTTTCTACTGGAAAAAGGCGATAATGTTTGTAGGAGCTTTGCTTCTGCTGGCAGCATTATCCCTTGGTGGGTATGAAGCGACTACTGTTTTCCGGAACCCCGGAAATGCAGCGGCAGCTATGGCAAGTGCGCTCCCTTCAACAGGAGCCAACAATGCCATTACGGCGGCAGCCCCGGTTGCTGGAAGTGCAGGCGCAGCGGCTACGGCTGTTGAAAATGGAACAACACCTGTAAAAACAGGCGCAGACCATGAACAAAACACCAGCACCATTGTAACCGCTGCGACCACCACAACTGGTAACATGACAGGCAACGGAACGAATAATACCCCAGCGCATAAAGGCGAAACCCGGATTACTAAGGATGCTAAGACGGCAGACCATAATAATGTAGCTAACAACTTTGACGAATCAAGGAATGACAATGCACTACCGAGCAATAATACTCAGACCGTCGCTGCGAAAAACAATACAGATCGTGGTACACTGAATACAAACGCAGGAAATAAAAATTCAGCTCAGCGAAATTCAATGACTGGCACTACTGCTTCTTCAACTTCATTAAATAACAAATTATCTACCAGCAATAATCTAAAGACTACTAATAAAGCAAACCGCAATACTGTAAACGGTACGAAAGTTTCAGGAAATAACGCTACTGCCAGCAATACAGCCGATGAAAATGCAGATGAAACAATAGCAGCCGCACCGGAAAACAAAGCTGTAGCCGTTGAGCATCCATCAGGTAAAGCAACAGCAAGCCATAAGAAAGCTACATTTGGCAATGGCGCCAATAGCTCAAATGCACTCACTGCATTGGCAACGCCAGCCAACACTGCACAGCATAAGGCGAGTAAAAAACATATGACAGGCATTGGTGCGACAAATAACACCGCAGCAGCAAAGAATACTGCCGCAGCAGCCAACGTTACAGATTTAAACAAATTGCCGTTGAGTGCATCGGTTGCCGGTACAACAGGCAACAAAGCACAGCTGCCATCAAATACAACTACTGTTGGTGGAAATAATGCTACCGTGACAGCGCACAAAAAACATGCCTCTAAGACAGGTAACAATAACAATGCGGTGACAAGCGATTTGGCGTCGGCAACACATAGTGCAGCTTTACCAACTCACACCTCAACCACAAAGAGCAATAAGAAGGCACACGCTAAAGTTGCGGCAATTGCAAACAACGATGGCGAAGAGCGGACTGCCGCAGAGGAAAATGGCTCTGCCACTGCTTCAAAAGCGGTGAAGGCCACTAAGAAAGCAACTGCAAACACAGCAGCCCATGACGACGTTGCCGTAAACAACCCAACTATAACTCGGAAACACGGAACAAAGGCATCTGCAACGAAGTCTACTGTAGCAACTACTAAAACAGCCGGCACAGCGAACAAAATGGACGCAGGTGCGGGTAGCAGCAATACTGCGAAGACAAATACGAACATTGCATTGGCTGCGACAACTGAGTCAACAGTAGAGACTAAAAAGGTTGAAAAAATTCACATCAAGCAGAGCACTACAGGTACCTACCCTAACAGGACACAAGTGCACCTTGATACAACTTCTATCGACGAATCAACTGTTAGCGTTACAAAGAATAAGAAGACATCACCATCAAAAACTACTGACGCAGCTACCGAAGCAGAACCAGAGAATGAATATGCCGGTACTGTGGGTAGTGGACCTTCTGCTAACCCGGGAAACAATACCGGAACCCCCTCAGGTGCCCGCAAATCAGGCAAGTCTGGTGGCAAGAACGGTGGAACCAACAATGGAACAACCGGAACGCCTACAGCTTCTAAGAGTGGAACAAACAACAATGCTAAGGGTAGTTCTACTGCAGGTGCAAACACTTCGGCAGGTAATAACGCAAATGGCGCAGTTGCAAGCAATACTGGTGGTCAGGAATTGATATCTGAGCCTGCTACAGCCCCTGTTGTACCAAGTGCTGCGCCACCGGCCTCTACACCACCGCCACCGGCCGCTCCAGGACCTAAGGCACCCGATGCTCCGAAGGATCCCGGGCCACCAATAGTAAAGAAAAAACAAAACCATTTCTGGGAAAACCTCTCTGCAAAATTCAATGACATGAGGGTGAATCTTTCCAGCATGAGGTGCGCACCAGGGCTTACCGCAGGTATCAATAGCACCTTCTTCGGTCCGAATAGCTTCAAGGGATTCCAGTTTGGTGTTACTGCTGCATTTGAGATTGATGAAAAGTGGAGCTTCTTTACTGAGCTGAAGTATTTCCAGCGCATGAATAATGACTTCGAAATACAGACCGCTTACAATAAATATACGCTGGTAGATCCTAATAATCCGTCCGGTGGATATCATAAAGATTCTGTTGATCGCACGTTCAGCTTCTCAACATTGCACAGTTTCGAATTGCCTGTTTCTTTGAGGTATAAAGCAGGTAAGCTTAACTTCTTCGCTGGTGGTAATTTCTTGTACACTTTTGCAGTGAACACAGGTGCAGGCGACCAGTTACATAACCCTTACAGCCGCCCTGTTGTTGCCAGCATTGGTAATGCAAGTGTGCCTACGCTCAACACAGAGGATTTCAGCGCCCGCTTCGGTATCGGTTATCTGTTTGGCTTCGCATATCAGGTGGCACCAAACGTAATGCTTGACCTTAGGAGTGCACAAACATTCTGGGACAATTCAAAGTCTGCGAGTGCCAAGCTGGTATCTTCTCAGCTTTACAATAGTCCTTCTGTTCAGTTCTCCATACAATACAGGTTGGGTGCTAAGAAAACAAATTAAAAATTGCCCCGCATATAATAAAACATCCCGCAACCTGAAAATTGCGGGATGTTTTATTATGTTTTGTGCGGGTGAAAAAGTGGATCTATCCCAGTTTCTCTTCCATCTCCATTATTTGTTCAAAAGCTTTATCGTAGTCTTTGTTCAACTGAGATAGTCTGCTATTTACCATTCTGTACTGCTCGTCCACTTTCTTAAATTCATCTTTGTTGGAGTAGAATGACGGGTCAGCAAGTTTGGCTTCAAGGCCAGCAGTTTCAATCTTTAGCTTGTTGATGTCTTCTTCCAGTTTCTGGAACAGTTTTTGATATTTTTGGTGCTCTTTTTTAAGCGCGTTGAGCTGATCGTTGTTTATTGTTGGCTTCGCCACTACAGGCTCTTCCTTTTTGGCAACTACCGCGGCCTTTGCAGGGGCTGCGCCAAGTGTTTGCTCGCGTTTTACTCGCTCCTGCTGCCAAACCACCCATTCTTCGTAAGTGCCGTCAAAATCCTTTATTTCGCCGCCTTCAATGTTCCATATTCTATTGGCTGTGCGGCTTATGAAGTAACGGTCATGCGATACGATGATGAGGGTTCCCTTGTACTTATTCAGTGCATCAATGAGCATTTCAACCGATTGCATATCCAGGTGGTTGGTAGGCTCATCGAGCAACAGGAAGTTGCCTTTCGCAGCAATTACCTTGGCCAGTGCCACCCTTGCTTTCTCTCCACCGGAAAGTATCTTGATTTTCTTGAAAACATCGTCACCACTGAAAAGGAAGCAACCCAGCAACTGCCTGAGCTCAAGCTCATTTTTGCCGCTGCCACACATTTTCATTTCTTCGAGAATCTCGTTCTCAACTGTAAGTGCTTCCAGCTGGTGCTGGGCATAGAAGCTTTCTTCTACGTTATGGCCCCATTTACGGTCGCCTTCGAAAGTTTCCTGACCGGTTATAATCCTCAGCAAAGTTGATTTACCCTTACCATTGGCTCCAATAAGTGCTATCTTATCACCCCTGTTTATCTCCGCACTTGCATTATCGAGAATAGTAAGGTCGCCATATTTCTTGGTTATTCCTTTCAGCTCTGTTATGATCTTGCCGGGTTGAACACCTACGTCAAAGTTGATGTTCATGGTAGGCATGGTGCCATCCGGTGCTTCTATTTTATCCAGTTTATCAAGGCGCTTCATGGCACTTTGTGCCTGAGCGGCTTTTGTAGCCTTTGCTCTGAATCGCTCAATGAATCTTTCCTGTTGTTTTATATAATCCTGCTGATTCTCAAATGCCCGTTGCTGCAGCTCCATGCGCTCTGCTTTTTCTTTTATGAAGAAGCTATAGTTACCGCTGTACTGGTACAGATCACGCTGCCATACTTCTACTATCTTGGTTACCATACGATCCAGGAAGTAACGGTCATGCGACACAATTACAACGCTGCCAGGGTAGCTGATGAGGTAGCGCTCCAGCCACTCAATAGATGGAAGGTCAAGGTGGTTGGTAGGCTCATCGAGCAATAATAGCTCTGGCGCCTGCAGCATCATTTTAGCGAGCAACACGCGCATGCGCCAGCCTCCACTAAACTGATCGTATGGCCTTTGCAAGTCGGTTGTAGAGAAGCCGAGACCCTCCAGCACCTCTGCGGTTTTGTGTTCCATTTCATAACCGCCGGCTACTTCAAAGTCATGGAGCGCATGGCTATAATCGTCCAGCAGGTCGGCATCATCAGGTTTACTTTCCAGTTCCTTTATGATACGGTCCATTTCTTTCTCCACGACGTGTGCCTTTTCAAAAGCCTGCATCCCCACTTTAAGGATACTTTCGTTGGTTGAGAAACTGAGCAGGTCCTGGTTAAAGAACCCGAGCGATACATCCTTGGGTTTATTAATAGCGCCTTCATCGGGTGTGTAAGCGCCGGTCATTAAACGCAGCAAGGTCGATTTTCCAGCACCGTTGCTGCCCACAAGCCCTATACGCTCGCCTGTACCAATCTGCCAGTTCGACTCTTCGAGTATAGGCCTTGCACCAAAATAAAAGGAAACATTTTGTAATGAAATCAACATAAGGCTGCAAAGTTATACGAGGAATGTTGATTTTAGTGTTTTGGGCTCCTTCGTTTGCCAATTTTATCCGAGGTTTAACATCATTATTTTTATGAATTATAACTGCTTAAAAAAGTTTAGCCGATTTTTGTTGGTATTGCCCCCATAAGTATATAACTTTGC
>CAILMA010000801.1 GCA_903835145.1 uncultured Bacteroidota bacterium | reverse complement strand
GGTTTGGTGCTTTGTAACGTAGGCTTGCGTTATTTCGACCCGAATACGTCCAGAATTGAGCCAGCTTGGAACCGGCAAATCATTTCCGACTACCAAATGGCGCACATTACATACGATATGGTTTTGCCGTGTACCGATACTTTGCAGCCGGTACGTTTTGTGCCAGATGTACCCTTCTTTATGGGGGGCCTGCACCCGTTGGGGTGGAACTGTATGAGCATTCCCTTTGTTCAGTTTTTTGACAACGACGGCATTTGGGCAACATATGGATGTGATGCCTATACTACATCGGCGCCACCTCAGGTTTGGGGCTGGGACCTAATTAGTTGGTTTGCGCTACAGGGGGTGCCGCCACCTCGCACCAATCTGGTTAGTTCTGATCCTACCGTTAGGAATGCTATTTTAAAGTACACATATTACCAAATAAAATGTCATCACCCAAAGGGTCACATCCACATGCCGGGCATACAGGGATTAGTAATTACAGGTTATAGTGGCCAGCCGTATCGGGCAGTTACGGGTCAGTTTGGACAGCAACAAACGATAAAAGATCTTTGGAACGGTGTTTATGCCAATGATTTTGCCTGGGTGCCCCATAACTTTGAAAAAGAATTTGTTTCAAATCCTTCGTTCAATGCCTACAAAAGCTTAATATTTGTGGGCAACGATAAAATTTATTTTATTACAGAAGAAGGTTTCATTTACGGTTACTATTTTTACAATAATGTATGGTTGAGTGTTAGCCCAACCGGTGGTGCCACCGGTACCTATGGGCAGACCTGTCAGGCAGCAAAGTCAGATTTAGTTGCGAGCCCCGATGGTTCCCGGCTATTGTATATTGGCACTGATGGGTTTATTCACGGTTTTGAAATAAGAGCACCCTGGGACTATTACTATTTCGATTTCATGAAATCAGACATGGAAGACATGGGTGTTCGAAACGTTCAGAATTTAGTATTTCCATTGGGTGATAGAGTATACTATATTGCGGATACACCATTTGGTTTTAATGTATTGGGGTATGAATTCGTTGTAGGCCGGTGGAGTCGATCGTTTTTAGCGCACGAGTCGGTAACTACCTTCTCTGCTCCATCATCAATTGCTGATATTGTAAAAGCAGCCGGCGCGCTCACATTTGATATTAGTAAGGAAAGACTTTACTACAGAGGTATTGATGGGCACTTGTACTATTACGAATATTATGGTATGTTAAGACATAAATACGTTGTGTGTGCTGGAAACTCGCTCCTTTCAGATCAGCACATTACCATACAAGGTAATCTTGCAATCCATGAAAATAGAATATATTATGTGGGAAAATGGGCGGGAGACGGCACACTTTATGTACATTGTTTAATTGAGGACCTCGGCCGTCCTGGAGTTTGGTCAACAGTCAGCCCGTCTTACTCAGCTGAATATTTTGAAGGTCAGCTGGTTAGCACGCAACTACAATCGATGTCTTCGGGTGAAATAGCTGTAAGTCTTGATGGCAATACAATTGCATATTTATACTATCCAATGGATGGCGCAAGAAGAAGAACCAACAATCATATATGTTATTTTAATAAAATAAGCGACTACCAGTATCGCTATAACGCAATTGACACGCCACCAGAATATCCTTTAAATAGTCTCCAATTTACAGCTAATGATAAGATGTTTGCCAACGGCTCGACAGGAATTGTTGAAGTAATATTCCAGGAAGATTATTGCAATAACCCCGTTATCAATCAGTATATAAATCAAACCTATTAATGCCGGAGTTGCGGAGCGGATTAGGCACCTTTTTTCGAGCTATTCGCTCCGTGTTCTGGATATATTGGTAAGTAATTCACCACAAACCGTTAACCAATCCAGAAATTTCCAACCACTGATATTTATCATCTATCTGAGGGCGTAATATTATCGGGTCAGTGCCTAACTTTAGGACATGGAAAAATTATTCAGGCACATTCGTGAGCTCATAGCTCAGAAAGACTTCGATACATTGGCTCAACTGCCCATACCCAAACCGGAACGATTTAATTGGGTACGCGATGTGTTTGAGGCCATTCATGTGAAAGACCGGCCCGATGCCACTGCGCTCATATGGACGGATGGCAACATAGTACAACAAAATACCTTCGGTGTAACGATAAAGAAGACCAACCAGTTACTGAATTTCCTGAGCCGCAACGGTGCCCTGCAAGGTGATGTGATACTCACACAAATGTCGCTATACCCAATAACCTGGACCGCGATACTGGCTACCATAAAGGGCGGTTACCGCATGATACCTGCCGCTACAATCCTTGGGGTACACGATATTGTTTACCGCTTTGGCAAGCTTATGCCGCGTGTGGTAATAGCCGATGCCGACAATGCAGCCAAAATAGAAGAGGCGGAAGCGTTATCTGGCAACACGGTTTCCATAAAAATTATCGCTGAAGGCACCCGTGAGGGCTGGTATACACTGGAGCACATAGCCGCCGAGAGCGACGAGGCCGCAGCCGCAGATACCAGTGCCGATGACCCTCTGTTCCTGTTTTTTACATCAGGCACTACCGGTATGCCCAAGGTGGTTACCCACACGCACCTCAGCTACCCGCTCGGCCACCTTACTACAGCATCGTGGGTGGGTCTGCGTGAGGATGATATCCACTACAATATTTCTCAGCCGGGTTGGGCCAAATTTGCATGGAGCAGCTTCTTCGCACCTTGGAATATTGGGGCTGCTATATTCGCCTATCAGGCCTCCGGCCGCTTTAATGCCGCCGATACACTGCGGCAAATAGAACTGCACAAAATCACCACCTTCTGCGCACCGCCCACTGTTTTAAGGCTGCTTATTCTCGAGGATCTTAAGGCATATAAGTTCAGCTTCAGGGAGTGTGTGGCAGCCGGTGAGCCGCTGAATCCTGAGGTAATAGAGCAATGGAAAAACACAACAGGTATACTCATACGAGATGGCTTCGGGCAAACGGAAAGCAGCTGCATGGTGGGTAACCTGCCCGATAGCAAGGTGAGGTTCGGCTCCATGGGCAAGCCGCTTTTTCTGTATGATGTGGTGATAGCCGACGAAGACGGCAACATTCAGCCCGATGGCGAAGAAGGGAATATTTGCGTGAAAATGAACACCGGGAAACCCAACGGTATTTTCATAGATTACTTCGGTGAGCCCGAAAAAAAGAAGAACGTTTTTAAACACGGCCTTTACTATACGGGCGACAAAGCCTACCGCGATGAAGACGGCTATATCTGGTTCGTGGGTCGGGACGACGACGTGATAAAATCATCTGACTATCGGGTAGGTCCTTTTGAGGTAGAGAGTGTTTTGCTGGAGCACGAAACAGTGCAGGAGTCGGCAGTTGTTGGCAGCCCCCATGCCATAAAGGGCTTTGAGGTAAAGGCTTTCGTGGTGCTCAATAAAGGCTACACACCATCGGCTGAGCTGGCAGCTGAGCTTTTTCAGTTTGCCCGCAAAAACCTTGCTCCTTACAAGCTGCCCCGCCTCATAGAGTTTGTAACAGAACTACCCAAAACCATAAGCGGCAAGATACGCCGGGTGGAGCTACGGGCGCAGGAAGCAGAAGGTAAAGCAAAAGGCATAAAGCCTGAATTTGAATTTGGGTATGTGAAGTGATGTCACTTCAACACAAATTGTTATCGCCGTCAAAACTAAGCCCGAAGGGCTTGACCATGAATAGCCGCGGGTGAAGCCTGTGGTAACTATTAGGTTAGCCAGCCAACTCCGAAGGTGAT
>CAILMA010000800.1 GCA_903835145.1 uncultured Bacteroidota bacterium | reverse complement strand
GGCGGTACATGGAGCAGCAGCAATACAACAGTTGCTACCGTCGATGCCTATGGCCACGTCGGTGGCGTTTCGGCCGGCACGGCAACTATCACTTACCTGGTGGGCTCCAGCTATGCAACTATGACGTTCACGGTCAGCCCAATTCCATCTGCTATTTCCGGCTCATCTTCAGTTTGTCCCGGAGCATCGACTACACTTACTGACGCTACATCTGGCGGCACATGGAGCAGCTCAGATCCTGCTATTGCCACAGTTAGTTCCTCAACTGGTGTTGTTTATGGCATCGCTTCAGGCACAGTGGAAATCTATTACACAATAGGCACTGGTTGCACCGTTGCCGATTCGTTTGTAGTAATGGGTACCTATCCCGGCTATATTACTGGCGATTCTATGCTATGTGTGGGCTCTATCGCCACACTTTCAGATTACGTTACCGGAGGCACCTGGAGCAGCAGTAACCCATCAATCGCTACTATCGACGCCACAAGTGGTGTAATAGGTGGTGTATCTTCGGGCACAGTCACCATTACTTACACAGTTTCTGGCAGCTGCGGTGCAGGCTATGCCATCTGGAGTGTTAATGTTATCACTACTTCATCAGCCGGCACTATCTCTGGCCCTGCTACCGGCTACGTCGGCGGCACCTATACCTACTTCGATTATACAGGGTCTGGCACATGGAGCAGCAGCAATACTTCCGTTGCTACCATCGATGCCTATGGCAACTGCTATGCACTTGCTGCGGGCACAACTAATATCTCTTATTCAGTAAGTGGTTGTGGTGCTACGGTAAGTACTTCCACTACACTCACAGTTTATCCGATTAACAGAATATCCGGAACCATCCATTTTGCAAGCGGCGCAATTGACAGCACCGGCTCTACAAAAGTTTGGCTCATCACCTACAATTCGTCAACCCACGACCTCGAAGCTGCAGACTCTGTAATGGCTGTAATGACATCATCAACCACTGCTACTTACCAGTTCATGGGCGAAAGTGCTGATACGTTCAGAGTGAAAGCAGCTTACACACCTGCAACCTTCACTACCATGGGCTATATCCCTACGTACCACACAAGCAGCCTCCACTGGAACACCGCTGACGTATTTTACCATACTGTTTCTTCGGCTGACGATGGCAAGGATATTAACATGAACTATGGTACCGCAACTACTGGCCCTGGCTTCATAGCTGGTGATGTAACCTCAGGCGCAAACAGAGGCACCTCGACTGGAGTTCCTGTTCCTAACATGCTCATGATAGCCATCAACAGCAGCACAGGTGCCGTTATGCAGGAAACACTTACCAACGCTGCCGGACACTATTCTTTTGCTAACCTGCCTGTTGGTCAGTCCTACATTATCTACCCTGAAGCTATTAACTACACCACAACTCCTTACCCTGCTATATCGCTTTCCAGCACGTCAGATACTTTCAATGCTGCCAGCTTTATTCAGCACACTATTTCTAAAACCATCACACCAATAGTGGAAAGTGTTGAAAATGTAACAGCAACTCCATCTTATGTAACTGTTTTCCCTAACCCTGCATATGGTAAACTCAATATCCAGTACCAGTGCGCTGAAGCAGGAAGAGCTATCGTTACTATTACTGACGTTACTGGCCGCAGGGTTTACAACTCTGAGTTCAACACCGTAAAAGGTAATGGCATTAAGGCTGTAGATCTTACTAACATCAACGCTGGCTTGTACATCGTTTCTGTAAAAGCCGGGGACCTGAATTTCACCAACAAAATCTCGATTGAGAAATAAATAAAAGTGTTGTGTTTGTTTATTGAAGGGGCGGCGACGCCCCTTCTGTATTTTTATACCTGACCCACCTTTTCAAAATCTATAGCGCCTGAATTCCTGCCTTCACAAATAACTTCTACATTTATAGCCTATCTGGTAACAAAATATGAAGTCAAGTCAAAAATATTTATGCTCCTGCCTCTTGGTGCTTGCTGCATCGGTAGCCAGCGCTCAAAACCTAATCAGGTACGTAGATCCGTTTATAGGCACCGGCGGCCACGGCCACACCTACCCGGGTGCCACTGTGCCCTTTGGCATGGTGCAACTGAGCCCCGACAATGGCGAGCAGGGCTGGGACTGGTGCAGCGGCTACAACTACAGCAGCCAGACCATTTCCGGCTTCAGCCACCTGCACCTCAGCGGCACGGGCTGTGGCGACTGGACCGACATATCGGTGATGCCCAACACGAGCCTGATCAACGATACATTCAATTTCTTTAAAGTACCCTTCGACCACAAAAACGAAAAAGCTTCGCCCGGGTTTTACAGCGTGGCACTCGACAATGGCGTGAAGGCATCATTTACGGCCACCGAACGTTGTGGACTGCATAAATACCAATTCCCCAAAGACTGCAACCCCGTGTTGCGCTTCCACCTGTGCAGCAGCATTAACTGGGATGTACCTACCCGCACCCGTATTTACCTCGAAAATGATTCCACCATTGTTGGCTACCGGTATTCTCACGGTTGGGCAAATGTGCAGCGCGTATACTTTGCGGCACGCACGTCAAAACCCATTAAACAACTTTATGTTTATGAGGCCATAAGCCACAGCCAGGTACTGCAGGAGAACGAAAAGGATAGTGTCTATAATGGTGAAATTGAATTTGCAGACCTCGACGGCGCACCACTGCTTATGAAGGTGGCATTGTCATCAACCAGTTGGGATAAAGCCATTGAAGCGCTCAAGGAAATAAAAGACTGGAATTTTGAACAAATCAAAAAGAACGCCGAAAACAAATGGGAGGCTGAACTTGAAAAACTACAGGTACAGACAAACAAAGGCGACACCGCCAGCGAACACCTGAAAAGGATATTCTATACCGCCGTTTACCATACCTGCATGGCACCGGTGCTCTATTCCGATATTGATGGCACCTACAAAAACTCGAAGGGACAGGTGCGGAGTATGGCGAAAGGCCAACGCTATACTGTGTTCTCGCTTTGGGACACGTTCCGTGGACTGAACCCGCTTTTTACGCTAACCCAGCAAGAGCGCAACAAAGACATCCTTAACAGCATGTTGGCCTTCTACGATGAAAACGGCCTGCTTCCCGTTTGGGACCTGAGTACCTGGGAAACGAATTGCATGAGCGGCTACCATGCAGTGCCTGTGCTTGCTGATGCAGTGCTTAAAAATACCCCAGGCCTCGATGCCAACCGTGTGTACGAAGCAATGCTTGCAAGTGCACACCAAACGGTGCGTGGCACCCCCGACTACATTAAATATGGCTACCTGCCGGCCGACAAAGGCTCCTTTAGCGTTACGCTTACGGTTGAATATGCCTATGATGACTGGTGTATAGCTCAGGTTGCCAGGAAGCTGGGTAAAATGGACGATTACAAAACCTTCATGCAACGAGCAGCGTCATGGAAACAACTTTTTGATCACCAGACCGGCTTTATGCGGGGCAAGAAATCCGACGGCAGCTGGGTAACTCCTTTTGATCCCTATCTTGCCTCTACTGACTGGGAAACGTCTATGTATGAAGAAGGAAATGCATGGCAGTATACCTTTTTCGTGCCGCATGATGTAAGAGGGCTTGCAAAAGAGTTCGGAAGCACCGATGCCTTTATTGTTAAACTTGATTCGCTGTTTACAGCAAGTTCCGATATCCATGGCTCATCGACCCCGCCAGATATGAGCGGGCTTATAGGCCAGTATGCCCACGGCAACGAGCCCAGCCACCATATTGCCTACATGTATAGTTTCGTAGGCCAGCCCTGGAAAACACAAGCCCGAGTAAGAAACATAATAGAAACCATGTACCATGATAACCCTGATGGATACGCAGGAAATGAAGATTGCGGACAAATGAGTGCATGGGCGGTCTGGAGTATGGCGGGCTTGTTCCCGGCAAATCCTGCAAACGGTGAATATGTATTCGGAAGCCCGGTTTTTAGTGAAATAAAATTGAAAGTGCCGGGCGGCAAAAACATGACCTTTAAGGCAAAAAACAACAGCAGTACAAACTTATATATACAGTCAATAACGCTCAACGGTAAGCCTTATAAAAAATCGTTTATTACTCATGCCGACCTGATGGCAGGAGGCATACTCGAATTTGCAATGGGCGACAAACCAAACAAGCAATTTGGAGCCGATGCTGCCGCATGGCCCTCAGGTGTAGAATGACATGAACAGTAGAACAAAGAGAATGGCCTGCGACAAACCAATTGCCGCAGGCCATTCTCTTTTATCCATTGGCAGGAAAGTGATTTAGTCCTTGATAACCCTGCCAGCATAAGCTCCATTAAGCTGTATAAGATATACACCTTCTGAGAGCGATTTAAGGTCTATGTGTACCGGAAAACTTGAGTAGGCTTTATTTATCACTTCCTTCCCTGTCGCATTAGTTACAACTACGTTTGCCTCCTTCATGTTTAGGGGTGGGGTCAGCAACACTTCGTCGTTAGCTGGGTTCGGCGTAAGTTGTATTTTATCGGTTGCAGTGATAGTCGGTTGCAGCGGTTGCTCCGGGCTTTCCGCTTTTTGCTTCAACTCTACTATAGGCACTTCTTTCTTTTTGGCCGCCGGGCACAGCAGATTGTTGAGGATAAGCCTGTAACCGGGTGAAGCGGTATGAAAGGCAAGGTTCGTTGGTGGCGCGCCAACTGAATGTTGGTAATCCTCAGGATCATGGCCTCCATAAAAAGTCCACGTGCCCTTGCCATAATCACCATGTATGTAGCGAGCCTCATTCAGTTCCTTACTTTCGCCCATCACAAGTACACCCGGCTTCAGCACCTCGTTTCTAAAGGCTGTCGTTTGCCCCATAAAACCCTTTATAGTGGTTACGTGATTCTGGCAAAGCATGGCGGGCACCTGATCAAGTTTTGCCGGAAAATGTGCAAGCGTAAAGTGATCAGCATCCTTCGCAATCCTCCTGAAATTCGTATTGTCAATATTCGAATACTCGTATTCATACGGGCTTGTTACAAGCGTAAAATCACGAAAGGCCAGGCAGTTCTTAAAATTAAGTTTCTTTTGAGCATCCGGGTCCATTGGGTCGTTGTCAAATTGTGTCTCACAGATATCCACTCCTTCTGAAGCCAAAGCTATGTCGTAGGTGTCGGTTGCAGAGCACATGGCAAACAAGTTGCCTCCAGATGCCACAAACGCACTTATTTTCTTCACTACTGCCAATTGCAGTTGCTGTACTTTCTTGAAGCCATTCTTTTTTGCGAGACGCTCAGCCGAGCTCTGGTCATTCTGGTACCATGGCGCTGTTCGAAACTGAGCCCAGAACTTCCCGAATTGCCCCGTAAAATCTTCATGATGCAGGTGCAGCCAATCGTATTTGTCCAGGTCACCCTTGAGCACTTCATCGGCATAAAGCTTATCAAAAGGTATCTCTGCATAGGTGAGAGCCAGCGTCACAGCATCGTCCCACGGCTCTTTATTGAGTGGGGTATACACAGCTATGCGTGGCGCTTTCTCCAGCTTCACAACATCACCGTCGTACTTCAGCCCACCTACTTCTTTTATGATGTCTTTATATTCATTGTCTTTCATTCTCAAAAAAGATACGCCGCGGTCGGTACACATATCGGCTATGGGCTTACTGTACTCCATACCAAAACTGCCACCTTTATAATTAAGAAACCAATCGACCTTGGTGCCGCCTTTCAGGGCTGCAAACGCAATACCATAGGCCTTTAAGTGATTGGTCTGCCCCTCAGCATCCATGGGTATAAATATTTTTGTTGCCAGCGCAGGTGCCAATATGCATAGGGAAAAGAAAAAAGTAAGAATTAACCGAAATTTCATAAGTCTGCAATTAGTGG
>CAILMA010000799.1 GCA_903835145.1 uncultured Bacteroidota bacterium | reverse complement strand
TGCAGTCAGTAAGGTGCTATATATGTACATAATGCACCATGCCGGAAAAGATGCCATTAACCACGAAAAAACGAATTGATAGTCGTGGCTGGCGCCACCCTGAGCACCCTTATAGAGGAGGTGCATAATGTCATTACTAAAAAATATGCCTGCAACAGCTACGGCGAAGGATACTGGAATAAGGAGGTTGGCGCACAATTTTACTATCGGCTGCACGTCATGTTTCTGCGATAGCATGCGGCCAAACATAGGCAGCAGCATGGTTGCGAACATCAGCCCCAGCATATTGGCCATATCCAGCTGGCGGAAGGCTGATGCCCAGATGTCGGCCTGCGATTTGCCATTTGCACACATGCGCTCAATCATCATGGCATCAGCTCGATTATAGATTGACATCTGGAATATAAGCAATGCATAGGGCATACTCCCCTTTATTACTTTTAGTACAGTAGGCAGGTCGAAAGCAAACTTAAGGCGCACTTTGGCTATGCTTCTCAAGACGTAGTAAGAAAGGATTGCTGTAAACAGGTAGCAACAGATTTGTGCAATGACGAACCACTGGATTTTGAAGTTAGCGCCGGTAGTAGGGTTGAGCAGCAGGAAACCACAGATAACAATCATCAGTAGCCTGTCGGTAATTGAGAGAATGCCATCGGTTTTAAATCGGTGCAGGGCTGCAATATTACTGCGGATGAAAGTGAGCAACGAATTGAGCGACTGAATGAGTAGCACCCCGATAAGCAGATTAAGCTCCCACCCCCTGTAGCCAAGAAGGAAGCCCCAACCGAAAGCAAGGGTCATATAAACAGCTGTTAGTACAAGCCGGGCTGAAAGCATTGCGGGGAATAAAGTCGGGAGTTTATCGGGGTTTTGGGCTATTGAGCGGCTGTTATAACTGGTTATCCCAAAGTCCAGCACTATCTGGAAGATAATGCTGAGGCTGAGCAGCGCCTGATAAGTACCGTAGTTGCCCCCCGAAACCCTGTTTTGAACCGTTCGGTCTATCATAAATACCCATATTGGTTTTACCAGTACATTGATGGTAAGAACAAACAGGATGTTTTTTACGAAGAAGCGCTTCATTAATGTTCAGAACGTGATTTGTGCGGCAAAAGTATATTTTTAGTGAGAGAGATTCTACGTTATACAAACAAAGGCCACTCTTAAGGCTGGCGAGGTCGTAACAATAGAAAATACTCACTCACATAAAAATAGTTTCACACAGTTTATTTTACAGTCTCTGCATTAAAGAACATAGGTATTTAATTCATCTGTGCTGGAGTTCATTTTAAATGCTCCAGGGGTTTATTACGGAAAGTTGATGAATTTTTGCAAAGTCCTTTTCGTTTCGTGTAATTAATGTCAGGTTATTCACAATTGTAGTGGTAACAATTATTGCGTCAGGGAGTTTTAACCGGTATTTTTTCCTTATTTCAATGGCTTTCAAAATAGTTGGTTCCTCAAGTTGGTAGACATTGCCCGCATCCATAAAATTTTCGATAGCCAATATCTGCGACGCGGTGGATTTTGGCCAAACCAATAACTCCATCCGCGTAATTACGGACAAATTAATTTCATGGGTGTCAATGATATTTGTTGCAGTTACTGGAAGCTTATTGTCCAGATAGTCGATTGCTGTATTTGTATCAATCAAATATTCTATTCCCATTCGTTTCTTATTTCAGCAGCATGTTTTTGGAAATCGTTGTATTGTTCGTCGGTAAGGTGTAGTTTACCCCTAAGAGCCGCATTATTAAATGCTTTTTTAGTCGGTTCGTTTTCTGTAAGTTCATCACTTGCAAAAAGCAAGACCTCAATTTTTTTTCCAATATAGTTATGCGGAATGTGGATAGATATATCCTGCTGCTCAGGTACTAATGTTGTTCGAATCATAACCAAGTTTATCAAACAAAGTTACATTTATTTGTGCGGCTAAATCGCTTTTTAGGACGGAATACGGCTATCAAAGCAAATTAAGACAAGGCTTTTAGTTCAAAATATTGTTTTACAGAACTTCAAACACTTTCTGAAAAGGATTCATTTTTAGTGTAGTGGGTCACTAAAACTTAGAGCGGACCAATGTTAAAATGCTTACAGATAGCCAATAGCTAATAAAAAAAGTGTAGATTCGTATTGATTTTAGGGCCCCCAAAAATAAGATCATGGTTGATATTAATCCGCAATACATCACAGATAATCTTGGCAACAAGCTTTCTGTAGCAATTGCAATCCAGGAGTTTAAAAAAATATATTGGAAGAGTTCGAAGACATTCGATTATATGATGGGGCTAAGTTAGATAACGAACCTTCTGTACCCATCGATGAAGCCTTTCAAATGATCGAAGCAAATCGCAAAAACAAAAAATAGATTGCGTTCAATTTACGGTCTTCGGATATGGCGTATCAAATTAAAATTAAAGAGAGTTATTAAAGCATTGGCAGATAACCCTCGTCCCTTTGGATACCTGAAATTAAAAGGAAGAAGTGGATACCGGATTCGAGTATCAAGGCATCGAATTATATATGATATTTACGACAATATCCTTACGGTCGAAGTCCTTGAGTTAGGAGACAGGAAAGATATTTATGGGTAAGTAAAAAGGCAATTTTCAGTTGGTGTGCGCAGGTGAAAGTTGTCAAAGCACCCGGTGTCGCAGATCGGTCGCCCTGCCCTTTGAATAGTTGACTCTGCGTCGCCCAGCCAATGGCGGTTTTCGAAAGGATTTAATTTGTGTTTTGGTGCCCATATATGAACAAAAGGATATTGGTTCGGGTTTATTGCGCCAGATATTAATCGATGCAAATATTTCTTTAGAAGAATTAGCCAGAGTTATTTGATCCGGACTACATCTCTTAGCCCGCATTTGTTTGGGCACTTTCTTTCTAATAGCTCATAATTCATAACTCCGGGCTTCCAGCGCATAAAAAATAGATCCACTGGCGTTATTATCTCGCTTTCTCCCGACTTTTGCCGGTGACTTTAAGGCTCAATGAAGAAAATAGTTGATTGGCTGCTGTTTACGAGTACCTATACCGCATTTTGTGCGCTCGGGCTATGTATGGCAACCGAAAGGCTGATTAACCATGCAGCCCCGGCTCTTATTAATGCCTTACATTGTTTGATTTTTGGCAGCACATTGCTGGTCTACAATCTGCATCATGCCCTAAAGAAAATAAGTAATAAAACCAGCATTGTCAACCGACACTCACAGCTCCCGCACTTGTGTTTTTCCTGTCTTGGCATAGTCATGACTGCCGGGAGTTTATTCTTCCTGCCCTTGCGTTTGATATTGGTAGGTGTTGTTACGGGTTTCATTTCGCTGGCTTATTCGCTCCCGTTGCTGCCTTTTGCTAATGTTAAACGGATAAGGGAGATTGGCTGGTTGAAAATAATAGCTCTCGCACTGGTATGGGCGCTCGTTACTTCCATTATGCCAATAATCTATTGGCATAAGTCTCCTTTTGACTATCCGTTTGAGCTTTCACTGCGGCTGGCGTTGATATTTGCATTGTGTATATTGTTTGACGTACGAGATATACAGACTGATAAGGCACGCAACATAAAAACGCTGCCTCAGAGGCTGGGTTTGCGCCGGAGCTATATACTTATGTACTGTTCCGCGATTGTGTTTATCGGGTTAAGTTTTTTCCAGTTCATTAGGTTTCATGACTTTTCGAGCGTTTATAGTGCGGTGATTACAGCGTTTGCACTGTGGGGTGTAGCTATTTATCTAAAAAACCACCCGACCGAGAAAGCCTACATATTGCTCGGTGATGGTATCATGCTTTTATATTCAGCTATCGTATTGCTGGCATAATACTTCAATAACACGCAAAAAAGCCACCCGGGAAGGGTGGCTTCGAATAAGATTTATTTTGTTAGTTTCCATTAAGCGCATCAATGTTATTGAGTGTGTAATAGTACCTGCCCTGATACCCGGGTTGGAAGCCGGATATCTGAATGTTTTTGGAACTGCCGAATGCCTGTTCAAGTTCCGCCACTGAAGCAACTGGGTTATTGTTAACATCGGTTATTACAAAGCCCTTATGCATTTGTGTTTTCCTTGCCAGTTCACCGCGGCCAAGGTCCGTTACCACCAGGCCGCCTTGCACCCCAAAGTTGCCTTTTTCGTCATCAGATAAGGGCCGGAACGATGCGCCAAGCAATGTGAGCTGACGAGCGGCTTTGTCCAGCTTCACGGTAGTAGACATTACTTTTCCAGAGCGAAGGAAGGCAACAGAGATATTGTCGCCTGGCTGGTAACGCGCCATTTGCTCCTGCACCTGAGGTTCATCGCTCACTGGTTGTCCGTTAATGCTGGTGATTATATCGCCTTTCTGTATGCCTGCTACAGCTGCACCGCTGTTGGGCAATACATTCATAACATAGATGCCTTCGTTGCGGTCGAGCCCAAGCGTCTTCATTTGTTCAGGAGTCGCAGTCTTATTGTCTATGAAAGCGATGCCGAGGTATGCGCGCTGCACAGAGCCGAATTTCATCATGTCATTCACCACTTTGCGCACAATATTTACCGGTAGTGCATAGGAGTAACCGGCGTAAGACCCTGTAGGTGAAGCAATTGCAGAGTTGATACCAACAAGCTGGCCAGCAGTGTTTACCAGTGCGCCGCCACTATTGCCGGGGTTTACCGCAGCGTCAGTTTGTATAAATGATTCAATAGCTGTTTCAGAACGCTGTTTGTTCACACCTATGGAACGGCCTTTTGCGCTCACGATACCGGCTGTAACTGTGGCGTCCAGCGACAACGGATACCCTACGGCCAGCACCCATTGCCCGAGCTTTACGTCGTCAGAATTGCCGAGCTCCAGATAGGCAAGGTTCTTTTCGCCATCTACTTTCAGCAGTGCAATGTCGGTTGCCGCATCTTTTGCTACAACTTTGGCAGTAGCAGTAAGGCGGTCGTTGAAGGTAACAGCAACTTCGTCGCCATTGGCAACCACATGGTTATTGGTAACGATGTATCCGTCAGGCGAGATTACGACGCCTGAGCCAGACTCCACCTGCGATGGTATTATGTATTGCCTCGGGCCAAACAGCTGTGCGTAAATGTCATTTACATTGTTGTCGGTCACGCGGCGGGCCTTCGTTGTTGTTTTTACGTGAACAACAGCCTTTACCGATGTAGCTGCCGCCGCTTCAAAGTTTACAGCACCGGGAGCAGTGCCTACTACTTCTCCGTTAAAAGATGCATAGTTTGCGCCAGTACCGGCACTATGCCTTGGTACCTCAGCAAAATAGGGTACGCTTCTCTGAAAATGGTTGGCAATGAAAAAAGTAGATAGTGATGTTACTGCAGCGGTAATGATTACCGGAAGAATTCTTTGTTTCATAGCTCTCCTTTGTTTTAAAATGTTTTCGTTTGCTCAAACTCTACCTCAAATTTATTACCTATAATCATTAAAAAAATGTTAAAACCAGATGTGTTTGCTACAGGGGTTTGAACTATAACAATTCTTAAATAAATGACGCAGAAAAGTCAAAACGGTGTGTTAAATCCGGCTCGTGAAAACACTGTTCGAAACAGAATAATGTAATATAGGGCAGAACGAAAAGGCAACTGCGGAAAGTTGGCTGCACTTAAAATAAAGTGGCCTGGGTCAATTTTTGAGCCTGAACAGGACGAATAGGTGTGATTTTATCCGGCGTATTTTTGAGGTGGTAGACTTTACTTTCTACGTCGCGGGAGGCTACTGTAATTTCCATTTTGCCAGCATGGGGCTGAAAGCTTGCGAGTGCGTGGGCCGGACTATTGTTTTCTTTTGAAAGATGAGCAAGTAGAACCAGACTCATGAAGTCTGGCTTGTAGGCACCACAAAACTCAGCTGCCTGTCTGTTTGACAGATGTCCAGTGTCGCCATGAATGCGGTTTTTCAGATGCTGCGGGTAGCGGCCTGTCATCAGCATTGTTTCATCGTAGTTGGACTCGAGAATAGCAGCGTGGCACAGCTTAAAATGAGCGGCGAGGTTTTGGCAGGGAGCGCCAATATCAGTAAAAACCCCTGCACTAATACCATTGTTGCTCACCCTAAAGCTACAAGGGTCAGCGGCATCATGTTGCTTTAAAAAGGAATGAATTGTTAGCCCGCCAATCGTAATGGAATCGCCGGCTACAAAATGGCGCACAAGACTAACCGATAATTGTAGCCTGCTGTGTTTAAGGGTAAGTGGAGTTATATAAACGGGTAATTTATATTTTGCTGCTATCACATCTACGCCCTTTATATGGTCGCCGTGTTCGTGAGAAATGAAGATGGCTTTTACCTTCTCCATTAG
>CAILMA010000798.1 GCA_903835145.1 uncultured Bacteroidota bacterium | reverse complement strand
TGAAGAGCATTTTGAGAAAAAAGCCGAAAGCATAGAGCCCCTGGCTGTTTCTGGGTCTGACCGCCGGTATTTCCGGATTTCGGGGGGCGGCGAAGCAGTGATAGGTACCTACAATACTAATGTCGCTGAGAACAATACTTTTTTCTATATCACTGAGTTATTTAGAAAAAACGCCATAAATGTACCAGAGGTTTACAAAATAAATAAAGACCGAAGGGCTTACCTGCAGCAGGACTTGGGAACAACATCGCTGTTTGACATGGTGCTGAATGACGGGTTCACTGATAAAGTTCGCAAGTTATACCATGGGGCACTTGCCCAGCTGGCTAAGGCGCAGTGGGTTGCCGGCAGGGATGCAGATTTTAAGCAGTGTTTTGCCTCAAAACAATTTGACGAAAAAGCGATCATGTCTGATCTGCTTTATTTTAAATATTATTTCGCTGACCTCCAGGGGATACCCTACAACCGTTCGCTGCTGATCAGTGAGATGGAATTGCTGGCTAAAGACCTTGGTCACATTCAGCCGCAAACCCTTATGTATCGTGATTTCCAGAGCCGGAACATCATGATAAAGGATGGTAAAATTTATTTTATTGATTACCAGGGCTTCATGCAGGGGCCGCCGCAATACGATATCGCGTCGCTCCTGTGGCAGGCGAGGGCAGAGCTGCCCGCTGCCTGGAAGGAAGACCTGCTCAATGGCTACATTAGCACGCTGAAAGACCTGCACGTGCCGCGCATGGATGAGATTTATTTCCGTCGGGGTTATGTTCAGTTTGTATTGGTGCGGCTTTTGCAGGTGCTTGGTGCCTATGGATTCCGTGGATTGCTGCAGCACAAGGCGCACTTTATTAATAGCATAAGTCCGGCATTGAAGAGCTTACATTCGTTCCTTTCAGACCATCCGCAGGCGCCCGCGTATCCCGAACTGCGTTCGTTGCTCGAGAAGCTCTCTGCGCCTGATATGCAGGCAAAGTACTCGGTTACGGCATCGGTAGGCGACCAATCGAAGCTGGTAGTGCAGGTAAACAGTTTTTCTTACAAAAGCGGCATGCCGAAGTCCGGCAACGACCACGGGGGGGGATATGTATTCGATTGCAGGGGCATTCACAACCCGGGGCGATATGACGCTTACAAACACCTTACCGGTAATGACGAACTGGTAAAGCAGTTTCTGGAACGTGAAACAAAGATGCCCGATTTCATGAATCACGTTATTGCGCTTGTTTCTATTAATGTTGAAGATTACCTTGCAAGGGGATTTGAGCACCTATCTGTGTCGTTTGGCTGCACAGGCGGGCAGCACAGGTCGGTATATGCTGCCAATCAACTGGCGCACTTCTTAAAAATGAGATTCAATTTGAATGTTGAAGTTACCCACCTCAACGAGAAAAAATGGGTGCTCAGTAAGGAGCCAAAAGAAGAATAGTCGCATGCAACGTTGGGTTGTGATGAAATAACCGAACAGATTAACGTATAAAATTTATTTAAGATGCTATCTACAAATAAAATTGATGTGTATCTTTCCGCTTTAAAATGATAATGATGAAGAAATTTTTCCTGTTTTCAATGATAGCCCTAACCTTGTTTGCGGGTTCCTGTGTAAAAAATACTGTTACGCCATTGTCGTACCTTATTGATACGGTATCAAATGCGTATATAAACAATAATGATTCATTATATCTGCCGCTGAATGTGAAATTTGTTGCCGGTAATGAGTCGGAAACAGTGACGCTCACTATTACAGGGCTCCCTCACAATG
>CAILMA010000797.1 GCA_903835145.1 uncultured Bacteroidota bacterium | reverse complement strand
CTATCGTGTCTTTATCAACTTTAGATTTGAAATCCGGAGAAGGATTGTTTTTTTCCTCTAACTCAAACGCCACCTTGTCAAACCATTCCGACTGATACATATTAAAAATATTTTATAAATACTTGTTGCAGCAAAAATAAGTAAATTAGATAAGAATTGGTTAAGGGGTGGCTGTTAATTCAGCATTATATAATAATTGGCTATAGGCATAGTTGCCGGGAATATATATAACTTAGGTTAACGCGTTTTCGGGACAAGGGGATGATTAGTGATAAAGTGCATAGATTGGCGCACATTGATATTAACCTTTTATTGCACCCGCTCCATTAGGCAAATGCGGGCAATGTTTATATTTTTGTGCAACTATGGCAAATGACAATAAGCTGCAAAATATTATAGCACACTGCAAAGAATATGGTTTTGTTTTTCAATCGAGCGAGATATACGACGGACTGAGTGCCGTATATGATTACGGGCAGAACGGGACAGAACTGAAAAGAAATATCCGCGATTACTGGTGGAAGAGCATGACACAGATGCACGATAATATTGTGGGTATAGATGCTGCAATATTTATGCACCCTACAGTATGGAAAGCCAGCGGCCACGTTGATAATTTCAGCGACCCGATGATTGACAACAAGGACAGCCAGAAAAGATACCGGGTAGATCACCTTATAGAAGCGCATATAGAACACTTAAAGTCAGTTGCCGAGGGTATAAAAAACGAGATAAAAGCACGTTTTGAGCCATTTCTTAATAATAATGCCAATACCGACCATGCTCAGGTAACAAAGGATTTTGAGCAGGAAGTGGAGTTGAGCGGCGCCCTTGCAATTGTGGAGAAGGCCAACAGCATACAGGAAAACATGGACCTTTACCTTGCTGCCAACGATTTTGCGGCGCTCAAGGTATTGATAGAAGAAAACAAAATATCCTGCGCACTAAGCGGCACCTGTAACTGGACCGATGTAAGGCAGTTCAACCTTATGTTCAGCACACAGCTGGGCTCTCTGAGTGAAGAGGCAAGTGAAATATACCTTAGGCCGGAGACAGCCCAGGGTATCTTCGTTAACTTCCTTAATGTGCAGAAAACCGGCCGTATGAAAATACCATTCGGTATAGCACAGACTGGTAAAGCATTCCGCAACGAGATTGTAGCCCGTGGCTTTATCTTCAGGATGAGGGAATTTGAGCAAATGGAAATGCAGTTTTTTGTGCGCCCCGGCACACAGAAAGAGTGGTATGAATATTGGAAAGAGACCCGCATGAAGTGGCACCTGAGCCTCGGTATAAGCCCGGAGAAATATCATTTTCACGACCATATAAAACTGGCGCACTATGCCGATATGGCCTGCGATATTGAGTATGATTTCCCAATGGGTTTCAAAGAAGTGGAAGGTGTGCACAGCCGCACCGATTTCGACCTGAAGCAGCACCAGCAGTACAGCGGTAAGAAACTGACTTATTTTGATACCGAAATAAACCAGCACTATGTACCCTACGTTATTGAAACTTCAATAGGGCTGGACCGCACGGTGATGATGCTCCTCAGCGAAGCCTACGAAGAGCAGGACCTGAGTACCGAAGAAAAGCAGGACAGCAGGGTAGTGCTTAAGTTCCCAGCCATGCTGGCACCCATAAAACTCGCAGTATTACCGCTTACCAAGAAAGACGGCCTGCCTGAAATAGCCCGCGACCTTATAAACGAGTGCAAGCCTCACTTCCGTTGTTTCTACGAAGAAAAAGACACCATAGGCAAGCGCTACCGCAGGATGGACGCCCTGGGTACACCTTTCTGCATCACCATAGATCACCAGACCAAGGAAGACCAGACCGTAACCATTCGCGACAGAGATACCATGCAGCAAGAGCGCATACACCTTTCAGCAGTTAAGAATTTCATTCTTGACAAAATTGCTATGTTTTAGTTGGCAGAGCTTTACAAAGGGTTTATAATAGCAAATGACGATGCTCGGTTCCGGGCATCGTCATTTGCGTTTTGGGCTTTATTATAGTAGTGTGTGTAAGCAAGTAAAAGGTAAAAATGCGGGGTGACTGGCCTAAAGTGCATCGAGCACGTAGTAAAGGATAATGAAAGCCGCTGTCAACAATGCAGCCGGAACAACGTTTCGGTAAAAGAAATGATCGCTCATGGGATTCGTATTTCCGTAAATATCCTACCGAGCAGGTAGGGATTCCAAAAAAACTTCACTAACGGTCGTTTTTCTTCACGAACGGTAAATGGAAAGGCACACAGCGAGATTTAGCGGCAGGAGGATTCCCAATGGAAATCAGCAATACTCCGACACAATGGTGTGTCAATTTATCCACACTGAAAAGAAATTGAATCGTGCGGTTATCCATTCCGAGTTTTCAGGTAAAGAAAAGTTATTTTAGCTCAAAAATTACAGACCGTGCTTCCATCTGTTGCAAAACACCGGATAATGGCTAACAACCCCAAATTTGTGTTCAGGGGAACGAGTTTTCGCTATCCCTGAAATCGTGGAAGTCAGGAAATACCTTACACCTGCACCACTGCAAATCCCTATAAAGCAACACTATTTGCTTCTTTTTGCCGCGATCATTACCCAAATCCTGTAATCTATATTGCAGAAACCCGTTCCCTCGACTTTACAGTACTTCCGGAAGGTAGCCATGGACTGATCGAAGAAGAAATTGCCTGGAAGGTTGCTCCTCTGGACTTCTACCCACATACTATTGGCTACATAACGCTTGATGAGATGCAAAAGATATTGCGCGTTCATGGCTACGAAATACCGGCATCAGTTTCCAGGCCCTACATATCTGAAAAGTGCTATGCAACGCCGGCATTGGGCATTAAAGTCATTCAAAGTATTGTAACGGATGCACTGAATTTTATTATAAGTTCGTAAATTTACAGCTATGCAACTTGAGTTGGGAAATAACTATCTTCATATACAAGGCTTTGTAAGCCAGGGAACACAAAAAGAGATGGCAGGAAGCCTCACTCACCGTTCTGGTGCGGAATGGTTCTTTGTGGAGTATGCGTCAGTTACCTATCCGAAGGGCGCCACATTTCCAATTATAATTGATAGTAAAGCAGGGAGTAAAGTGCCTGAATTTTACAACCTGCGCTTGATTGATATTGTTGACCAATTTGGTTTTCATCAGCCAGAGGTTAGCGAAGGCTGGAAAACCATCTGCCAATTTGCCTTTGACACATTGCCACCGGCAATTGCCGCACTCCCCAAGTTGGATACATGGAGGCATAATCCAGAGGGCGTCAAAATCGTCACTTTCTCTGATGTAAAAGTCCATGACGATGTTGATATTTCAAAAAAAAATTATATGCTTGTGGTTGATGAATTAATATCGTGGGCGCTGCACGCTGACCCCACCAACCGCAAAGAGTTTGCCAATTCTTTCTCAAATATTATTAGGGCGCATAAAGACGAACTTCAAAAAAAAGCTTCTCCTGATTTTGTACGTAAACTTGAGGAAACGTTGCACGCTATATAATGGAACATAGTAGCGGCATTGGCGGGAGCTTAAATACTCAATGAAATTGGAATATGAATAAGACCAAAATAGCTGTAGGTAATTTAAGAAAAATAGAACCTTACCTTGCTCCAACTATCAATAATGACCTGTTGCAATACCACAATCATCCCTTTGTTTAAAAAAATTGAGCAGGCGAAAAAGATGGTTGGTGGTATACAAGGCATCGTGGCATAGAAAAACGGCTTTGGCTTTGTTTGATTTCCCAACACTGCCTTTTATATAAGGAATGACTGCTTGTAAACTTTGAGTAATAAGAAAAAAGGAGTAGTGCTAATGCAAATAGCTGCTGTATTTTTGTCATTTTACATGCCTACGCCAGTGTGATATAATGGTGCAACTCCATTAATAAACCAAAGAAATGTATGAGTATCCAATAAATAGTTCATTACATGTATTCTTTGAATTCTTCGAGAGGCTCATCAAAATCAGGCGACATTTTAATCAGCCCCTTCGCACTTCCGAATTGCGGTGTATTTTTTTTCTTTGAAGTACCCGATTTTGCCGCTAAAAAATCGATAAAATCCACTACCTCCTGCTTGAGGTTGTCAGGCAAGGCATCCAATTTCGAAAGTATGGTATAACTACTCATAATAATTTAGTTTTGCTATTGAGAGGTTACATAATATATATGAAATTTATTGTTACTTTCCCTGCCATAGGGAAGGTGAGTCGTGCGCTTGCTAAACGCAGCATTTGATCAGGCGTAGGGTCGGTAGCACGCATTTGCCCTCTTATAGACCTGCGCCAGTGCGAGCCCCACTAATTTCTTCAGCAACTTTCTTCAACTCACAAACTCCGTAAAATTCATGTTCGTCCTTACGCTTGCTTTTTGCCCCTGAGGGAACAAGCCATATATGGCTGAGCCGCTGCCGCTCATGGAAGCATAAATAGCGCCCTGCTCATAGAGTTGGGCCTTAATACCTGCCAATACCGGATGTCGGCTGAACACCGGTAGCTCAAAATCATTACTCAGGTGGTACTTCCAGTCGGTTACCGGCAGTGTTGCAATGTCGCGCAGATTAAAAGGCGCAGGCCGCGGGGTAATGGTGCCAAATGCGTCGCGGGTGGAAACATGCACTTCAGGACATATCACCTGCAGGGTATAACTGCTTAGGTCTACGGCGACAGGCGTCATCACCTCGCCCCTTCCGGTTGCAAACTGCGGTGTGTTGTAGATGAAGAACGGGCAGTCGCTGCCCAGCTGCAATGCCAGTTCAGCGAGGGTAGCTTGGTCTATGCCAAGACCGCAAAAGTCATTGATGAGCCTAAGCATAAATGCGCCGTCGCTTGAGCCCCCGCCCAGTCCGGCGCCCATGGGTATGGTCTTATTCAGGTAGATATCCATGGTAGGTACGCGCCCCGGGTATTGCGCAGCTAATAGTTGCCAGGCTTTAAGCACCAGATTGTCGGTAGCATCACCGGCCACAGCAAGGCCGCTCATGTGCAGTTGTGTCTGCGGTGCAGGCACAATCTCGAGCGCGTCTTTTTTGCCCACCGGATAGAAAACGGTTTCAAGATCATGGTACCCATCGCTCCGGCGGTGGGTAACAAACAAACCAAGATTTATTTTACAATTAGGAAAGCACAACATACAGAGGGTGAAATTATACGTATTTTTGGTACAGCAGAACATAAGGATGCGATATTTTTTGTGGATTGTACCCTATGTGCAAGCCAGTAATACCTCGCTCCGGCCCATAAATAAGATTAAATAATCTTTATTGCAAGTGCTATTTTGCCGATGCTTGTAGTACTTTGCATTAAGAAAACCTTACAGGCTAAGGATAAGCCGATAGTAATACAAGTAACAATGAAAGAAGTCATCAGGCTGCAGGATATAGGTAAGAGTTATTTTCTGGGCAAGCAGGAGCTCCCGGTGCTCAAAGGCATCAACCTGCTGATACAGGAAAATGAATATGTGGCGCTCATGGGCCCTTCGGGCTCAGGAAAATCAACACTCATGAACATCCTCGGCTGCCTGGACTCACCAAGCCGCGGTACCTACATACTCAATGGCAAGGATGTGAGCCACATGGCCGATGATTCGCTTGCCGATGTCAGGAACGTGGAAATCGGCTTTGTTTTCCAGCAATTCAATCTGCTGCCCCGGCTTACAGCTTGGGAAAATGTTGCGCTGCCGCTTATTTACTCCGGTACAAAAAAGAGTGAACGCGAAGAAAGGGCACGAGCCATGCTTGAAAAAGTTGGCCTGAGTGACCGTGCGCATCACAAGCCCAACGAACTAAGCGGAGGGCAAAGCCAGAGGGTGGCCATAGCACGCGCGCTCATTAATAATCCTTCTCTTTTGCTGGCCGATGAGCCTACCGGTAACCTTGACTCCAAAACCTCGATGGAGATAATGGAGCTTTTCGGCGACATTCAAAAACAAGGTAACACCGTGGTGCTCGTAACCCACGAAGAAGACATAGCCAACTATACCCACCGCGTAATAAGAATTCGCGATGGCCTGGTGGAAACAGATGCGATGAACAGGAGATAATACAGGTAAATGCCAATGCCGTTGTGTATAGGTATTGCTGAAAACATTTTAAACGTATTTTATGCAAACGATGTATTTAAGGCCGAAAGGACAAGATACGCGACGTGTTTATGCTGATGCACAATTAATTAATCTCGAAGATTTATTGCTGAGCAAACGGCACATTATAGGAGAAGAGGAAGTAAAAAAACTGGATTTGAGGATATTGGTGGATAGAGGAGCTTTTATGCTCACCATCAATGAAAGTATACAGGAAATCTTAAAATTACCTTTTCAGGAAAAACGAAGAGCGCAGCTGGCCGACGGCAGATTTCTGGAATGTGATGTAGTTGGTCCGGTAGAAATCCGTTTCAAAAACCGCATGGCTACCGGCAATGCCATGGTTTTGGCTGGAGATGCCGAGCCACTGCTGGGAGTATTGCCGCTCGAGGAGATGGATGTACTTATACACCCTGCGCGAGAAGAGCTCATAGTTAACCCCGAGCACCCCGACTTTGTAGTAATGAAGCTCAAATAACCACACACCAATGCGATTGCTTTCCCGCTAAAGTGAACTGCAACAGGCAGCAGGGGCGGCCTATTGGTTAGCTTTGCTGGTTATTTCGTATTTTTAACCCATTAATGACACCCTCAACACTTACTGCCACGCCTGACACCAATGACAAAGAAAATGTTGCTTTTCAGAAAGCAGCAACCTTTGTTTGCGATACCGATGAAAATATTTTCCTGACAGGCAAGGCCGGTTCCGGTAAAACCACCTTCCTAAAATACATACGCACCCAAACAAAGAAGAAGTGCGTGGTAGTTGCACCTACCGGAATAGCAGCTATTAACGCCGGCGGCGAAACTATTCATTCCTTTCTACAGTTGCCTTTTAATCCATACATCCCCGGCAGTGCGGGTGGCTTTGGCACGCAGTCTGACTATGCTATAGACCGCCATGCACTACTGCAACGCATGCGGCTGCGCGATACCAAGATTCAGATGATACGCAAGCTGGAGCTCCTCATTATAGATGAGGTGAGCATGGTGCGTGCTGACCTGCTCGATGCTATGGACGTGGTCCTGCGCCACGTAAGGCGCCGCAACGACCTCCCCTTCGGTGGCATACAGGTCGTTTTTATCGGCGACTTATTCCAGTTGCCACCAGTAGCACGCGAAGAAGACTGGGAAGTATTGCGCCACCACTACGCTGGTACCTATTTTTTCTACAGCCATGTTATGCAGCAGTACCCCCCGCTTTATATAGAGCTGACGAAGGTTTACAGGCAAAAAGATCAGGTATTTATTGGCCTGCTCAATAGAATCCGCACCGGACTGGTTACCCAGGGCGATATAGACCACCTGAATGAGCTATACAGCACCGAGAATAAAAAAGGGTACATTATACTAACAACCCACAACCAGACTGCTGACGAAATAAATCAACGAGAACTTGCACTGATAGAAGCAAAACCACATTCGTTTGAAGCAAAAATAACCAACGACTTCAATGTGAAAAATGTGAACGTTGATGTGAAACTGGAATTGAAGGAGGGAGCACAGGTTATGTTTGTAAAGAACGACTTACAAAGCCCCCGCAGGTATTTCAATGGTAAAATTGCCGTAGTTAAGTCAATAAGTTCTGAGGGTATCAGGGTTACCTTTCCTTCAGAGCCCCATACCCCACCCATGTATGTGCCGCTGGAGGTATGGCGAAACATAAGGTACTCCTACGATATGCAGAAAGGGGAGGTGAAAGAAGATGAAATAGGTTCTTTCCAGCAGTATCCGCTGCGCCTTGCATGGGCTATTACAGTGCACAAAAGCCAGGGGCTTACCCTGCAACATGCTATCGTTGACCTCAACCGCTCGTTCGCTTCGGGTCAGGTATATGTGGCCCTGAGCCGCTGCACAAGCATGGAGGGCCTTGTGCTCAGGAGCAAGCTTAGCCTGGAGAATGTACTGGTTGACGAACGCGTAATAGACTTTGCTGAAACTGCCAGCGACGAGGCCGAACTGGATGCTAAACTGGAGGAATGCCGCCGAAAGGCCGTTGTAACCCGGTTGATGAATGTAATTTCATTCACAGAGCTTCTAAATGCTACCGAAATCCACATCGCGAATCTTGAGAAAAGAAAGCTGGGGCCGGTAGACGAAAATAAACGCGTGGGAGCTGCCCTGATGGAGACCTTTAAGCAAGCACAGAAACATGCCGAGGGCTTCCACAAACAAATTCAGGGTCTTTTTCATTCCCGCGAAGACACGCAGATAGAAGAACGCGGAAAAGCAGCTACCACTTATTTTGCCCAAAAAGTACTTGCACCAGCTATTGCTATCATAGACGAACACCTCAAACTCTATGATGCAACCTCCAAACTCACAAAGCAACTCAAACTATGGAAAAGCTACAAGGAGTTGCTGGCGCAGAAAATGAAGGACATTGGCGCATCTTAATTTTACGGATCTAACAATAAGATATTTTACAGCTTTTTACTTTTACTACTCATAATAGTAACTCACGGTATGAAAAAACGCCATATTGAAATTTTGCTTTTTTCGTTCTTACTGCTTAGCGCTACCCGTATGCAGGCAAAGAAGCCTGACCGTAAAATGCTGGACCAGACCATCCTTAAGTTAGACAGCGCACTCGTTCAGAAAGACTCAATTGCTTTAAGGGTATCTCTAAAAACTCTCTAT
>CAILMA010000796.1 GCA_903835145.1 uncultured Bacteroidota bacterium | reverse complement strand
CTTGTTGTTATTGAATTTGTTTGTTGTTATTGCTCATTCACAATTACAACACAAATGTAGAGTGGGGGAGAAGGGTGCAGAATGACACCCATCAAAAGGTGTTTTGATTGTCATCAAACAGTGGGTTGATGTGGAAGTGAAAAAGGGTGGTTTTTAGTGCGCCATGAGGGCAGTTTTATGGACGTATTTGCAGGCTGGTCGCGGCTTTGAGGGCGGGGTTGATTGTCGTCAATTGTGGGGTGGTGGGTTGGGATTTGCAGAAAATAGTTGGGGTTTGGAAAATATCTTTCAGCGGGAAAAAGCGCAAAAAAAAGAGCCACATCCGCAATGGAGTGGCTCAAAAATTATTAGTTTGATTTAGATAGTTATACAGCGCTCTTCATTAGTTCGCTTATGTCGGCCATGATACGTTTTGCAACGTTATTGGCAGTGGTTTCATTGCCGCTTTCTGAGTAGATACGAATGATAGGTTCGGTGTTTGATGTACGCAGGTGGACCCAGTCTGTATCGAAATCAATCCGCAGACCGTCTTCTGTATTTATAGGTTGCTTCTTGTATTTCTTCTTTATTTCCTCGAATATGCGTTTGACGTTCACATCTTCGGAGAGTTCAATTTTATTTTTGGAAATAAAATAGCTCGGATAGGTGTTGCGCAGTCCTCGTACAGTCTTGCCTGATTTTGCAAGATGGGTAAGGAATAACGCAATGCCTATGAGCGCATCCCGGCCGTAGTGCAGCTCTGGAACGATAACACCACCGTTGCCTTCTCCACCAATTACGGCGTTTACTTCCTTCATTTTCTTCACCACATTTACTTCACCAACGGCACTCGGGTAGTACTTGCCGCCGTGTTTTTCGGTCACATCGCGCAGCGCGCGGGTTGATGATAAGTTTGATACTGTATTTCCTTTCTTGTGACCTAAAATATAATCAGCTATTGCTACAAGGGTGTATTCTTCGCCAAAAAGACTGCCATCTTCGCATACGAAGCAAAGTCGGTCAACATCAGGGTCAACAGCAATACCGAGGCTGGCATTTTTCTTTTCTACAGTTGAGCAAAGTTCAACGAGGTTTTCAGGTAGCGGTTCAGGGTTGTGTGCAAAATGACCTGTTACTTCACCATTAATAACGGTTACGTTAGTTACCCCAAGTGCTTTTAATAGCGGTGGCACCGAAATGGCGCCGGTAGAGTTAACGGGGTCAACCACTACACTAAAGTTCATTTTTTTAATGGCAGCAACATCGACCAATGGATGCGCGAGGATGACTTCTATATGCTTTTGTATGTAGGTGTCATCGTGGCGAACCGTACCAATTTTGTTGATTTCAGCGTAGTTTGGTTCACTTTTTTCAGCATAGTCCAGTATCCATTGTCCTTCGGCTGCATCCAGAAATTCACCGTCTTTGTTTAATAGTTTTAGTGCGTTCCATTCTTTTGGGTTATGGCTTGCAGTGAGTATTATTCCGCCGCCGGCGTTTTCCCGGGTTACAGCCATCTCAACTGTCGGAGTTGTGCTCAAACCGAGATCAACAACTTCGCAGCCCATTCCCTGCAAGGTAGCAGCCACCAAATCACGCACCATACCCCCCGAAATGCGGCCATCGCGCCCTATAACTATCTTTTTATGAGCACCTTGTTTCATTACCCAGGCACCATAAGCAGTGGTAAATTTAACTACATCGATAGGTGTAAGACTCTTGCCCGGTTTTCCACCAATTGTTCCTCTTATCCCGGAAATAGATTTAATTAACGCCATAGTTGTTGGTATATATGTTTAATTGTTGCCGGAAGTTATCTGCAACGCCACAAAAATAGAATAATGATTAAGCAAAACAACTAACCATCGGTGGATGTAAAAATTCAAAATAGTCAAAGGGGCTGTAAGCAAAAAGTTGTTGCACAATAGTAAATGTGTAATCAATTGTACTTCATATGTTCCTACCCGAAAACGGTTATTTATTTGTTTTCTTGCCACACATTTTCACTGCTTCTTCTCTGTATTTTTTGTGCGGAACGTAGCCCTTACCACCTATTTTGATCGCAAGATCGTAGTTCTCAATGGCCTTTTTGCAATTTTTCAGTTTAAGATAGGCAAAGCCCGCATTGTTGTAAGCAATTGCATTGTTTTTATCGAGGCGTACTGCCTTTCTAAAATCTTCAATGGCTGATTCGTATTCTTTCAACTCAATTTTGGAAACGCCTCTGTTGTTGTACGCCTTAGCATTATTAGGGTCCAGCTTTATAGCCATGTCATAGTCTTCTACAGCTTCTTTACACATTTTAAGGTCATCCTTCGCACGGCCACGGTTGTCATAGGCTTTGGCGTTTTTAGGGTCAAGTTTTATTGAGCTGTCAAAATCAATTATGGCTTCAGCATGTTTTTTTAGTTCGTTTTTTGCATGTCCTCTATTGTCATAGGCACGGGCATTGTTGGGGTCAAGCTTTATGGCCTCATCATAATCCTTTATCGCATCTTCAAACTCTTTCATTTTAACCTTAGTAACGCCGCGATTGTCGTAGGCCATTGCGTTGCCGGGTTCCAGTTTAATAGCCTGATTATAGTCGCTGATTGCCTCATTATATTTCTTCAGGTCGTCATTTGCGCTGCCACGGTATAAGTATGCATTAGCCAGCTTTGGGTTTATCTCCAATGCTTTATTGTAGTCAGCTATGGCTTCTTCATATTTCTTCATGTCGTTTTTTGCATTGCCCCGGTTCAGGTATGCAAGGTCATCCTTAGGGTCCAGTTTTATTGCTTCTGAATAGTCAGCAATTGCACTTTCATATTGTTTCAGCTGGTCCTTCGCATTGGCACGGAGAAAATAAAGATTGGCATCTTTTGGATTTAATTTAATCGCCTGCGTAAAGATGTTAAGTGCTGCTTCGTAGTGGCCTGAATTGTACTGTGTCTTACCCTTTTCAAGCAATTGCTCCACTGTTTGGGCATTTGCGTGTAAAAGCGAAAATTGGAATAAGCAAATCAGTAGTAGTGCCTGTTTAATTTGTTGCATTGGTTAGTATGTTTGTTTTGCTGGATTTTTTCGGCTGATTTTAATCATGCTGAATTTATCGTCAAAAATATAAAGTCAGCACCACATTAAGTGGGTGTAGGGTAAGAATTAACAGCCTTTTTGAGGACAAAGTAAACAAAATTTCTGTAAAATGTAAAGCATTTACCAACTACAAGTTATGTAGGCTTAATGTTTGTTTTATTAGCCTTGTTTGTTGATGGGAAATAGAAATTGTCACAACTTGTTCTGCAAAAATTAATATTGAACTTTTTCCTTGGTCGGGCGACCAGCAATAGCAACAATCCCCTCGAACTATTGTAGGCTCTGCGGTGAGATAGTTCAAGTGCCTTGAACGCTTTTCATTTTCATATTTAGACTATTGACTCGCTGGTAACTATTATATTTGGAACATGAATCTTAAACAAGGCGCAACTATTGGTATCACCTGCCCTTCGGGTTACGTATCAGAAGACCGAGTGGCCTATGCTGTGGAGGTGCTCGGCAGATGGGGTTTTAAAGTGAAAATCGGGAAAACCGTGGGCTCAGAATTCCATTATTTTTCCGGCACTGATGCACAGCGGCAGGCTGATTTACAGGATATGCTTGATGACCCTCAAGTTGATGCAATACTGATGGGGCGAGGCGGCTACGGCATGAGCCGGATCATTGACGGGTTAGATTTTAAGACGTTCCTCACAAAACCTAAGTGGTTGTGCGGCTTTAGCGATATCACGGTTTTACACAATCACGTTTATGGGAATTTTAATATACCCACACTTCACAGCCCTATGTGTGGCCATTTTAAGCCGGAAACCGAGCATGAAGACTACTTGCTCTCCTTTAAACGTGCACTCATGGGCGAAGCGCAAATTTATACTTCGCCACCATCTTTATATAATAGATTTGGGAAGTGCAAAGGGGTGCTTACGGGAGGGAATCTGTCGTTGATAGTACACCTTACCGGGTCGGTTTCTGAAGTTGAGACCGCAGGTAAAATATTGTTTATTGAAGATCTTGGTGAGCATCTTTATCACTTGGACAGGATGTTAATGCACCTGAAACGAGCTGGGAAGCTCGCCCGTTTGAGCGGGTTAATAGCGGGTGGTTTTACTGACTTGCAGGATACAACCCGTCCTTTCGGGCAAAATATTTACGAAATTATTCTTGATAAGGTGCGCGAATATGATTATCCCGTGTGTTTCGATTTTCCGTGCGGTCACCAGGACATTAATTATACTTTAGCCCTCGGGATGGAGCACGAGCTGGTCGTAGATGAAAATGGAGGGCGGCTGATATCGTTTTAAAATAAGGACTGCCGGGAAAGAGCTAACATTGCTTTACTGATTAAAGAAAAGAAAAAGATTCGTCAAAATGAGTAACAAAGAACGGTTGACTGCTATATCAGCACAAATGATTGCCATTCCCAATGGAACAGTGGGCAAGCCGTATGTTGCTACCCTTGATTTTAAAAAGTGGGGTTGGGATGATATTGATTTTATAGCGGTGAACGGGCTGCAGGGGCCGGGTTTAGCGCTGGTAATGGCTGTTAATAAGATTGTCG
>CAILMA010000795.1 GCA_903835145.1 uncultured Bacteroidota bacterium | reverse complement strand
GTAAATGATAGTTGTGGTAAGGAATACGGTAGTGTAAGTGAGTAAAATCAATGCTGAGCGCAAAATGGCATGGTAGGGTATTGGGTCATCGAAAAAGCCCTTCCAGCCTATCATATGTGTAGTAAACAGGTACGGGATGATGACGTTGAAAACGGGCAGTTGCAGGTTAGACAAGATAGTTATCACAACCACAATACCCATGGTGGCTATAATAGGGCCAATAGAATTATCGGCAAAAGCAGAGAGCATAAGCGAGAGCGATGCGATGGTAGTCATAGCCAATGTTGCGAAGCAGAATGCCATGAAGTAGCGCCACATGACATCGTTTTGCAGTATAAGTACAAAGGAGTCACTCTTAAGGTTTATCATGTCCCCCTTTCCAAATAGAATAAGCGATAAGAACAATGCAATAACCGCCAGCCAAATGATAAGAATAACCGTGTAGATAAAACTGCTGAGGAACTTCATTAACACCAATTTGGCGCGCGAAATAGGTTTCGTAAGCAATAAGCGCAGCGTACCCAGATTGGCCTCACCAGCCAGTGAATCGCCTGCCACTAAGGCAATGAGCAACGGAATATTCATGAGCAGCGAATGTAATATTACATATGCCACAAGATAGCCATTGAGTACGCGACCCTGAATATCAAATTGTTCTTCAATTCCCTGCATTAGGAAGCCCAGAAATGACTTGCCATCTGTAACCAGCGCCAGTTGGATAACGAATGTTATGGCCAGTATTATCCCAAAACTGATATAAGTACGTGGACGTTTGAAGATTTTATAAAGCTCAATTTTGAGTATTTGTATCATGAGTAAGGGATAAAAAGTAAGCTTCTAATGAGTGTTCTGACTTAATTTCAAGTATTTCAGCTCCATTCTCAACCAGCCATAAATTTAGCTCTGGTGCTTTAGCTGGGTTCATTTTAAAGACGAGTTCGTTGGCGGTATTCTCTTTATTGTCAAGAAGCGGATACCATGGTGTCCCAATAAGTTTATCTGCTATAGTTGCGTTTTGTCTGAATGAAACCTTCACCAGATTTTCGTCCGGGTTGAGCAAATCTCTCACTTTGCCGCTTACAATTTTTTTACCCTTATGAATGATAAGCATACTTGTCGCCATGTGCTCTATTTCATAAAGCAGATGAGAAGAAATCAAGATTGTTTTTCCGTGGTCGCGGCTCAGGGAGAGTATCAATGCCCTCATCTCTGCAATGCCCTGTGGGTCCAGACCGTTGGTGGGCTCATCAAGTATAAGTAAGTCCGGCTGGTGCACCAGTGCAATCGCTATACCAAGCCGCTGTTTCATACCCTGCGAGTAGGCCTTTACTTTGTCTTTTTCACGCCCTCGCAGGCCCACTTGCTCAAGCACTTCGTATAACCGGGGTGTCTTAATATTCTTGTCGCTAAGAGCAGCGAACATCCTCAGGTTGTCCCAGCCAGAGAGGTAGCCATACATGTCCGGGCGTTCTATTATGGCTCCTATATTTTTAAGCAGGTCGCGGCGACTATTGCTGAATTGAGTTCCGTTGATGAAAATACTACCGCTGTCGGGAAAAATAAGTCCCATCAGCATCCTCATCGTGGTACTTTTGCCTGCACCATTTTGGCCGAGAAAGCCGTATATGTCGCCATGCTCTATGGTAAACGAAAGCCCGTCGACCGCCTTGAAATTTTTGAATGACTTAGCCAGGTCCCGGGTCTCAATTATTGGTTCCAATGTTGCAATTTGAAGCTGCAAGTTAGCGTACAAAGCCCTAACAGCCTTCGTTAAATAAATAATAGCGCTGTTAATTTTTTCTATAGAATACTCAGATAACCAATAGATTATAGCGGAAGCCCTTTAGTATAAAAAGCAAGCAGCCAGCTAATTGTATATTTATTGTACCGTAATGCTTCTTACGTCTTCGGTGTGTGCACTAAAGTAACCAAGGGCACCGCCTTTTATATTGGTAATTGGGTTGGCGGGCGTAGCTGAGTTTTGATTTTTAGTTTGTTGCAGGGTATAAAAATATTGATAAGTTGCAGAATCGATACAGTAGAAATGAATAGTTACGTCGTCGCCAGCGTTTATTTTGCTGTTATCTGGGCCGCGACTGTTTAATGCAAGGCTAACGCTTCGGCCGTTAATTAGGTTGTCATTTGTAACGTAGATTCCATCGCTTGGGTTTCCATTGATATAGGCAACAAACTGATAGTAGTTACCTATTGTAACGGGATCAGTATAGACAGGAACTATCGAATAGCTGCTCCGGAAGGTTGACTTTGTATCGTACAGGCTATCAAGCTTAATAAATGGTGGCATCGTGCAAATGGAGGTAAAAACATTGCTGTCCGTTTTAATGTATAGACTGTACGTGTGCCCCGGGGTACCCAATATCTTTGAGGTGGCGTACTTGCCTGCAGTCGTTTCTTTAAGCGTGTCTTTGATTTGCGCAGTGGTATCTGTAACAATAACCAAGGCACCACTTACGGCAGGGAATGTGTTGTCTTGTGCGAAATTTACAGAACGGGTGATGGACACAAACTGAGCACCGAGGGAGTTCACAATATTTCCTTCAACCACATAACGTGGGGCCGATGAGTTCAAATCAACATTAATCACCTTTTGGCAAGCTCCAAGTGAATAAGCAACGAAAAATATATAGACAAAATGAATTGGCTTCATGACGTAAGAGTATTAAAATTTGAAGTTGTAGGAAATAGAAGGTACCCAACGGAACAATGATGTTTGCAACGCCTGAGTTTTGTTAGGGTCATTCGGGTCTTGCTGGAAGGTGATGATATAGGCATTTTCATGCCCATAGGCATTGTACAAACTGAATGCGAGCTCAGATGAGAAGTGCTTGCGCTTTTTTAACTGTAGGGTAGCACCAAGGTCCAGGCGGTGATAGGCCGGCATACGGTAGCCGTTACGCTCGGTGTAGTAAAATACTACCTGATTATTGACATAGTATTTACCGCTTGGGAAGGTTACGGCATCGCCTGTGTAATAAACGAAGGTTGCAGAAAGTGTAAGCTTTTTCGTGGCCTGGTAGATGCCAACGACAGAAACTTCGTTAGTGCGGTCTTGCCGGGCAGGATACCATTTGTTGCTGTTAATGCCGTCAATTTGAATTTCTGTACGAGAAAGCGTGTAAGACACCCAGCCGGTAAACTTGCCACGCACCTTTCTGAGGTATAGCTCCAGCCCATATGCCCGGCCTTGACCAAAGAGTAGCTTAGGTTCTATCGGGTCGTTATTGAGCACGTTAGCACCATCCCTATAGTCAATCTGGTTCTGCATGTTTTTGTAATAGGTTTCTGCGCTAAACTCGTATGCGTTGTTTTTGAAATTCCTGAAGTACCCAAGTGAGCCGAGGTCAGCAATCTCAGGTTTTATGATGTTGTTGCTTGGTACCCACTTGTCGGTTGGGTTGCTCGTGGTGGAGTTGGAAATCAGGTGAAGGAACTGGCTGTTTCTTGAATAGCTGGCCTTAATGGATGAGACATCAGTTAGTACATAACTGGCCGAAATCCTTGGTTCCGGAATAACATAGGTCTTAACAATCTGTCCAGAGTTTGATTTTATAGTGTCCTTAATGCTGCCGTCACTATTCAGGTCATACATATCGGTGCCTCCCAGCAATGAGAAAGCACTTAGCCTCACGCCATAGTCAATGTTAAGCCTTACGCTGGGCTTCCATGTATTGGCCAGGTAGATGGCGTTTTCCCAGGTATGGTTATCTGGCTTACTTATACTTGTGATGTTTGCTCCGGATATCTGGCCGGGTGTAATGGTGTGGTAGATAGAGCTTACTCCGAATCTGATTGTGTTTTTTGGGTCGGCAAAAAGTTCAAGTTCTTCCTTTAAGTTCCAGTCTCTTATTTCGGAATGTATGTTTGCAGTTATGCCGCTATTGTTCACATTAATATTGTAGTTGTAATCGCTGAAGATTATGGATGTATTAGAAAACAATCGGTCTGTAATCAGGTGGTTCCAGCGTAGTGTGCCCGTGGCGTTGCCCCAGTTAATACCAAATGTGTTGCCCAGCCCCAGTTGGTCCTTGCCAAAGTAGCCCGAAAGAAAGAGCCGGTCTTTTTTTGAGAGTTTGTAATTGAGCTTTGTATTCAGGTCATAGAAATACAGTTTAGATCTGTTGATGGAGGTATCCGGTGACAGTTTCAGGAAAACATCAGCATAGGTTCTTCGTGCACTGATTAAGAAGGAGCCTTCATCTTTTACTATAGGCCCCTCAACGTTTAACTTTGATGATATAAGGCCGATGCCGCCGCTTACATGGTAGTCCTGGTCATTGCCATCGTT
>CAILMA010000794.1 GCA_903835145.1 uncultured Bacteroidota bacterium | reverse complement strand
GTTGTTGTTCCTTTTGTGATTTCCTTGCCGGCCATATCGAGTACATCATACGTAAGGGCTTCGTTTGTGAGTGTTTGCAAGTTGCCAGTGAAGAGGAAACTACCGGTGTTTGGGTTCGGGTACAATTTTATGCTGCCATCGGTGGTGTGCAGCGAAGGGGTGTTATCAGCGGTAAGGTAGTTGGCATAGATCACCAAGCTGTTGCTGGTATCGGTGAGTCTTGTTGCACAGGGGGTGTTGCAGGTATTAATGCAATAGACGGTATCGTTGCTGAACACTGCCGCTGAAAAAGTGAAGTTGGTTGCACCGGGCACTGCACTACCGTTAAGGTACCACTGATAGGTGGCTGCCGAGCCGCAATAGGTAAGCTCAGAATTGAATGCAACGATTTGACCTATAAACCGGATGGAGTCGCCTATAGCGGTGGAGATGGTGTTAATGGGGGTTACTGTTGGGTTTACAACCATATTCACGGGCGCCGAAGACACTGTGTCTGCCGATGGGCACAGGGCGCTGCTCACCAGAAGGCAGGTAATAGCATCGCCATTGCCCGGTACGTAATGAAGGGAGCTACCTGTGCCAATAATGCTGCTGAATTTTTTCCAGACATAAATGGGAGTTGAGCCGCCGTTAGTGGCAGTAGGGGTAAAGGTAACGGTGTCTCCACCACAAACAGTATCGTGATTGGCTGTGATGCTGACAGCAGGATTTACGAGTCCATTAATCGTAATTATTTTTTGCGCCGAGGCGGAACCGCAGAAATTCGTAATAGTATAGGTCACGGTATCGATGCCGGGTGTAACACCTGTGAAGGTGGCGCCTGAGTGCGTTGCGCGGGTATTGCTCAGCGACCACGTGCCGCCGGATGCAGTATCAGAAAGCGTGATGACGGAGCCAATGCAGGCCGCTGCCGGGCCTGTTATAGCACCTACGGCCGAGTAAGAAGTAATGGTAACGGGAAAGTAGGCGGTTGTTGTGCCGCACATATTGGTGACGGCATAAGAAACAGTATCAATGCCTGCTGAAATGCCATGAACTGCACTTCCGGAGATAGAAGCATGGCTATTGCTCAGTCCCCATGTGCCGCCGGCAACACTTTCTGAAAGGGTAGTGCCGGCTCCGGTGCACACTATAGCTGAACCTGAAATAATGCCTGCTGATGGCAGCCCCCGGTTGGCAAGGACAACAGTGTTGGACTGGGTGTAAATAGTATCGTCCATTATAGTTGTCATTCTGCACTTCACAGTGTCGCCAAGGGTCGTGCTGGGCAGTGTGAAAGCCACGCTATCGCTGCCATAGGCAGTGGAGTTGACATACCATTGGTAGTGCGTAGTGCTAAGGGTAGCCGCACTTGAAGTAAAATGAATGGGTGTGCCAGAGCATACGGTATCACCACCAGTTGTGGCAATAGACAAATGTGGTATGAGAATGGTATTGAACGAGGTATCAGTAAGCACAACGGGATTGTCGTCAAAATAAATACCGGCATGACCGAGAATAGGCGTACCATCTGCAAGCCCTGACCTTGACTTTATGTCGTACATGACAAACCCGGTGCACTTGCCATGGTGGGTGCTGTCGAGCAGTTTTATGTTCGGGAAGTCAAATTTTACGATGGTGTGCCCACCATAATGCAGGTATGTGGTACTCATTGTTGCCGAAGCCCCGACCAGCCGCAGTGTAGAGGGGATAAGGTTATCGGAAAGGGTATCGAGCACATATATATTTTGAGCAGTATCGTTGCCGTCATTTTCAAAGCCTATGGTATAGTGCAGTTTTGTTCCGTTCAGGATATTGCCGGTAGGGGTAGCGGCTGTATAATTGGGGTCGTAAGAAGCGACCACGGTGTCCAGGATGGTGACAACATTGTTG
>CAILMA010000793.1 GCA_903835145.1 uncultured Bacteroidota bacterium | reverse complement strand
GTTTGTTGAACGCTTGTAACCAAGCCGGATTCTGATAAGGCTGAGCATAATAACTCGTAGTGGTAAACACCCCCTGAGTATCGTTATAAAAGTAAGCTGCATTACCAAGGTGACCAGCTGGCAATATGGAGCCCCTGTCTTTGATGGCTACGCCAAATACTCTGGATTTAAAGTTAGTTGCCAGGCGCAGCTCATCAGTTATGGTAGTGGTAAGCAATGTAGATGGACTCATGTAAGTATTACCCAGCACAGATTTGGAATTCGGATCGTCAACGCAATACCATCTTTTACCGTTTTCATCAATCCAATTGTTGCCGGCTATACCGTGAATAGAGGGAACCGAACCTGTATAAATACATGTATGCCCGGGTGCAGTATTAGCAGGCATATAGTTTACCATAGTATTCTGGCAGTTGAAACCACCGGCAAGCAAACGCTTAAAACCGTCATTGCCATAAAGGTCATAGAAGCGGTACAGATAATCCCAGCGCATCTGGTCTATTACGAGACCAACTACCAGCTTCGGCCGTTTTACAGCGTCCCGTTTAACGGATGATTTGTTGTTAATACACGATGCAAAACCTACAACTGATAGAAAAATGATTAAAATGATGCGCCTCATAGCTATCTTTTTAGTTAAAATTAGTTTGAACCCGCAAATGTGCGAACATTTAAAATGTAGGTACGGTTATATTTTTATTAATTTCGCACCTGCAAAGTTTTATTTCTTATATTACTGTAAACTGGCCGGCAACTAAAACCTCAAATATCTGCATTCCTGCTGGCACAATTTTTACAGCTATTTTTAACAAATATACCCGAACTTTGCCGAAATTTTCAGAACAAAGTTGTTGACTGAGTTCGGTACATTATCAGGTAATTAATAATTAACATTTAATAATTAACAATTATTATGGATATTTTTGCTAAGTTTGAAAACAGGCTGGGTCCTATTGGAGATTATGCGGAGAAAGCACCCGGTTATTTTGCATTTCCAAAACTCGAAGGTGAGATTGGTAACCGCATGAAATTCAGGGGGAAAGAGAAAATTGTTTGGAGCCTGAATAACTACCTGGGCCTCGCCAATCACCCCGAAGTAAGAAAAGCAGATGCTGAAGCAGCTGCTGAATACGGTCTTGCATCGCCAATGGGCGCCCGCATGATGAGTGGTAACAGTGATATCCACGACCAACTGGAGCGTGAGCTTGCTGAGTTCGTAGGTAAGGAAGATGCAATGCTGTTCAACTATGGCTATCAGGGTATGGTATCTGCAATTGATGCACTTTGCGGCCGTCATGATGTGGTGGTGTATGATGCGGAATCACACGCTTGTATTATTGATGGTCTGCGCCTTATACCAAGTCACAGGTTCGTTTATAAGCACAATGATATTGTTGATTGTGACAAACAACTTGCCCGCGCAACTGAATATGTAAAGAAAACCGGTGGTGGTATACTTGTAATTACTGAAGGTGTTTTTGGCATGAGTGGCAACCAGGGTAAGATCCGTGAGATTGCCGTACTGCGCGAAAAATATGATTTCCGTTTGTTTGTTGACGATGCGCATGGCTTTGGCACAATGGGCGACCGTGGTGCAGGTATAGGTAATGAGCAGAATTGCATAGACGATATAGATATCTATTTCTCCACGTTTGCAAAATCAATGGCAAGCATAGGTGGTTTCCTTGCTGCTGATAAAAAAATACTAACTTACCTGCGCTATAACATGCGCTCGCAGATATATGCAAAATCGCTGCCAATGGTATTTGTGGCAGGCAACCTGAAGCGCCTTGAACTGCTGAGAACAATGCCTGAACTCAGGGAAAAACTGTGGCACAATGTGCGCAGGTTGCAGGATGGTTTCAGGGAAAGAGGCTTTGACCTTGGCACTACAAATACACCGGTAACCCCTGTATTTATGAAGGGTGGCCTCTATGATGCTGTGCAGCTTACTTACGATATGAGGGAGAATTTCGACATCTTCTGCTCTGTGGTTGTGTACCCGGTAATCCCGAAGGGACAAATAGAGCTTCGCATTATACCTACCGCTGCACATACCGATAAGGATATTGACGAGACACTCGCCGCTTTCTCCTCTGTAAGAGAAAAACTCGAGAACAAACTTTATCCTCAGGAAATGCCAAGCGTAATGCAGGAGGCATAAATCCAGATTTTTATTGAGCTTATTATAAGACACAGGCGGGCCGCTCTTGCGAACCGCCTGTTTTTTTGTGCACCAAGGCGCATTGTAAGCAACGGAAGACCAAGCCCGACGGGCTTGAATATCTATAGCCCCCCGGTACAACCGGGGGGTAAAATATCACAATTCCAATAACCTCGAATGGGGTTAAACAATTTTTAATTTATCTATTCCGTGCTCGTTCAACTCCGTCGGAGTTGGTCTATAATTTACTCATTACCGTGAGTTTCACTCACGGCTAATTTTGTTTATGCCCTTCGGGCAAAGTGCAGTCTTTGGCATTTTGACCAATCCCGACGTGCTTGAATATCAGTAGCCCAAATAAAACTGTGTTGATTCTTTTATAAAATCGTATCATACGTTCACACCTAATTCATAACTAACGGTTTTGTTATCGTTTGGGTAGGTGTCGTTGCCCTTACCAAGTAGTAGCCGGCAGGTGCATCGAGTTCAATATTGTAGGACTTATTGGGAAGGCATTGAAATGATTTTACCAACTCGCCTACAGCATTAAAAATGGCAATAGTTACTTCTCCGGGCAACGAGGATGTTATATTTATTGCAAAATGCTGACCCGACGTAGGGTTCGGAGTAATTGAAAAATTAAAGGCCTGCAATTTATTTATGTCATCGACCCCAGAAGCCACACCGCACCCTACGCAACGAATGCGGCCGTTACCACCATCCGCAATATAAATTTTGCCAGTTGACGAAACAAACACACCAAACGGCAATGCAAGTTCAGCCAATAATGGAGGAATTGAATCGCCATTAAATCCAATAACCCCATCTCCCGCAATAGATACCACATTACCATTTGTTGTTGTTTTTCTAATAACACTACAGTTTATTTCTGCCACGTAAACATTACCAGAATCATCCACCCCAATTCCTTCAAGCTCGGTCCCTATACCTGCTGTCGTAGCTATACCTCCATCACCATTGCAACTATCTGTTCGGTTACCGAGTACAGTTTCAATTATTCCATCCGTGCGAATTTTCC
>CAILMA010000792.1 GCA_903835145.1 uncultured Bacteroidota bacterium | reverse complement strand
TGTCCAGATGCAGTTTTGCTGCGGAATAGTGTCAATAACCATTGCGCCATTCACATTACTGCAAACAAGTAATTTATTGCCCACATCTGTGTGGCCTATCAGGTATTCATTAAAGAACTCAAACTTCTTGAACGTTATTTCTTTGAATTGTTTTTGCAGTATTTCCTTATTGTCCTTGATTTTGTATACACCATTTCTGATGGAGAACCAGATCTCATTTTCATTAGAGCGCGCAAATCCGAAGATACGATCGCTGTTATCTGCTTCCAGTTTTCCGGTGGCATTAAATTCACTTGAGTTAATGAAATCCTTGCTGTAAATGGAGAAGATCTTTTTTATGGTACGAATGTAAATCCTGTCGCCCAAATCGATGATGGATTTTACTATTTCGCCGCTGTTAATAGGGTGGGGGCTTACAGAAATCTTGTTTTCATTTTCAATGTCTTTTATGGTCGTTATACTGCCCAAAAAATAATTGTAGTAGTCATATTTGTTATTTTGGTCCTTTACAACCAGAAATGCGTGACTTTGGCCGGCTTCGAGTTTTTTGTTTTTATATTTTGAAAAATCGAACTTACAAACTGATTTATTGTTTTTTAGTTCGTAAAAATTGTTTTCAGAATTAGTATAAAACAGCCTCCCATTGTCGGCATAGGCATACCATATTTCGCCCTTATACACATTGCGGGAAATACTGGAGTGCATGTACTTGTAGTCCAGTAGATAGAGGCCATCGCTGTAGGTGCAAATCCAGTAGTTTTTAATATTATCCTGGGTAATAGAAGTAATCTTTGTGTTGTTCAGTATGCGGTAATCATTGTCAATGTAAAGTCCGCTATCTGTGTTTCTGAAGAGGTGGTTGTCACCATCAAAATATACTGTGTTTATTTTAATGTTATGCCATTTAGGTTCGTCTTCATGCTTCGCCTTCATGTCGCGGGTGAAAATTGCACTTCCATTAAGCACATATCGCTGATCTTGTGCATTTACAATTTTCCAGTCTTCCGCTTTGTTAGGGTGCGGCGCTGCATAGGCGTTCAGGCGTTTTATTATCCTCCGGTTGTTGTCTATTGTTATCAGGCTATCATGGTGCAGAAAAGTATATTGGTCGTTAGCCGGCTTCGAGAGATACAGATAATTATTGTTGTCATTATCAGAAGCAAAATAGACTACATTTATTTTGCTGTCCTTAATGTTGATGAATTTTTCCTGGTTATCGAAAAGAATAGTTATGCTACTGTCTTTTTCTATATTTATATTTTTTATCTGCGTATTTTTAAATGGCAGTTTTAGAAATGGTGTGTTTTTGGCATTGTGAAAAATGCCGTTTTTGTAAAAACACAATTCGCCATTGAAAGTTGCAAGCCATAAACGACCACAGGGGTCTTCCTGAAAAAAGAAGATTTCATTATCGGGCATGCCATCGGCAGTAGTAAAGGTTTGGAACTTTATTCCATTGTACTGGCAAATACCTATGTTGGTTGCCACCCAAAGGAACCCGTGAGTGTCGCGGTACACATTGTAGACGGTGTTGCTTGGCAATCCGTCGTCGATGGTATAATGCAGCATTGGGAAGTCCTGTGCATGCGCAGCAGGCACCAATAATGCCATGCCAAAAAATGCCAAAAAGTACCTCAGCATTTTAATCATGGTACGGCGGTTTCGACTGTAGAAATTCGAGCAAACTTGGGAACCGCCTGCGGCTGATAGGGATGGTAATGCCATGGTGCATTACAAGGCTCGAACTGTCTTCCTTGTAAATCTGCTTTATTTGCTCACAGTTGATGAGGTACGATTTATGTATCCTGTAGAACAACTCTGATGGAAGGAGCTCTTCGTAGTCTGAAATTGCGTAGCTGGTCAATATGTCAATCACGTTGTTGTTCTTCAGGAAGAACACTTTAGAGTATTTGCCGCAGGCTTCAACGTAAAGAATATCCCTGAAACCAACCAGTTCCACATTGTTATTGCCCTTCAACGAAATTTTATTCAGTTTCGCCTTACTGGTAATTTGCTTTGAGATTTCTGAAAAGTCATTATTGCCCGGGTTGAGCAGGGATTTATACCTTATTCGCTCTTTAAGCTTTACTACAGCATTCGCGAGCTCTGTAATACTTATTGGCTTTAAAATGTAATCAACAGCATTTAACTTAAATGCTTTGATTGCATATTCGTCATATGCAGTAACAAATACAACTTCAAAGTGAATGGGGGATACCCGCTCAAGGAATTGAAATGCATTTTCGTTTGGCATTTCTATATCCAGAAACACCGCATCAGGGTTGTGTATCTGAAGTTGTTTTTCAGCCTCAGCGGTATTAAATGCTACCCCTACGATATTAATCGTGGGGTCAATATATTCAAGCAATATTGTTTTTAGGTTCCTACACGCTTCTATTTCATCGTCAACGAGTAAAACGCTTAAAGGAGTATCCGAGTTAGCCATACCAACAAAAGGTTCGTGAATTTATATAGCTACTAATATAAGTAGCATTACGTTGCCAAGCAAATTTTCTCGCCAAAACAATTGAAACAAATACGAATGATTCTGTTAAGCGAACTTTTTTGCCAAAATCTTACGTTTTATTGGTCTGGTTCAATAGTAAAATCGTTTCTCCGGTGGCCTATATGTACTCCGATGGCGCATTTATACAGGGAAGTACAACATAAATTCTGCGCCAGTCCCCGGCCCTCCGTCAGCAAGTATATAACCGTCATGATTAGTTATTATACGCTGGCATATAGCGAGCCCAATCCCTTTTCCTTCATAACCCGACTCGTCGTGGTGCAGGCGCTGAAAAACTTGAAACATTTTGAAAATAAACTGCTTATCGAAGCCAATACCATTGTCTGATATAACAATTTTATAAAATTTCTTGTTCTTTAATTTACTGTTTAGTTCAAGGAGTTCTCTGCCATTGGTAATACTGTAAGTGATTTTTATTTCGCACCTTACGTCGCCTTTGCAGAATTTTAGTGAGTTATCAATAAGCGCAGTAAACAGTATTTTTAGCTGATTTTCATACCCTGAAATCACCGGGAGCTTACTGGTGGTTATAAGTGCATTTTTACTTTCTATCTTAAATTCAAGATCGAGAAGTATGTAGTGCATCATCTGATTCAGATTAACTTCTTTCTTATTTTCATCAATTTTGGTGAGGCTGGTAAGGCTAAGCAAGTCGCCGATAAGCGACTGCATTCGGCCGGCAGATTTATGAATACGGTGTAGATTATTGTTTAATTCGCTGTCTTCCTCTTCAATCCGCTTATAAATAAGCAGGTCGCTGAATATCTGTATTTTCCTTAGGGGTTCTTGTAGGTCATGGGAGGCTACATAGGCTATCTCTTGTAATTCAGAATGAGATCGTTTGAGGTCCTGAACTTTTGCCTGAAGTTCTTCCTGGTATTGCATTCGGCCCCGCAGCTCTTTAATAAGTAAGGTGAATAAAAACAAGGTTACAACGCAAAACACAAACAACAACCACACAATAGAATTCCGGGTGAGTTTTTCGTAACGCTGCTCTTCGAGAAATCTTTGTTGTTTCAAACTTATTTCGGCTTCATGCATTGTCCTGAGTAACTTCGAACACGTAATCATTAGTGCTCGACTGTCATAATATCGCTGCGACAAATTAGTTGACCTGCTCGTATCAACATATGCTATATTTTCTTTGAGCGCTTTCACCCGACCAGAATAAGAATAGCTGAACGAGTCAATATCTTTTATCATTTCAATGTTATCGACGCAGAGCTCGCGTAAGGCAGCTATATCGACTGGAATCGTATCTAAAGCTTTTTTCATCCCGCGCAGATAAAGCGTATCTTCTGTCAGCATGTAGCCTCGCTCCGTACGGTCAATGTCTCTGATGGCTTTCTCCAGATCGTAAATGCGCTCAATTACAAATCCTGAATGATCCATGGAGTCTGAGTACCTGATATAGGTATTCAATCGCTCCACAGAAAACATAGAAAGGGCGGCCATCATCATCAAAGAAATGCTGAAGGCAACAGCAATGAATATGAGTCTTTTCTTCATTAATTACCAAATCTACATTATGTGGAACAATTTCCTCAGGAAATTGTTACGCAGGCTTTAATATTTGCAATATTTAACGAGTTAGTATTATTTATTGGCATCGCATAGTGTTGTAAAGCAATTGTTTATGCATTATGTATTTTATTTTTGGAAAATAAAATAAAGTTTGGCTTCCAGCTTGCAATATAAGTTTCGAGTTAATAATTCAATTATGATAGCGCAACGGCAGAGTCAACGGCAGAGTTTCAAAATAATGCCGCATCAAATAGAGTTATTGAATTTGTATTTCCTGAATTCCCTGGAGTTGGAGCAGCGTATTCGCACCGAACTTCAGGAGAACCCATTTTTGGAGGAAAAGGAGCAAAGCGCCGAAGAGCAATCAGAAAACTCAGCAACGGAATCAGAATTGATGGATACCAAGGACTGGGAGGAAGTGATGAATGATGATGCGTCAGACTTTAAAACAGATTATCAGAATTATTTCAATGCAGAGGTGGCTCCAGACCGACCGCTGATAAGTTTGGATACGTTTAAAGATGAGGCTAAGCGACAGCTGCAAATGCTTCCATTAACGGCCAGTGAGCTTGAAATGGCAGTTTATATAATCGATTTGCTCAGCAATGAAGGATTCATAGACCGGCCGCTTGATGAAATAACTGACGACGTTTCTTTTCATTTTCATAAAATAGTTACTGTTGCGGAAGTTGAGGCCATTGTTAAAACCATTCAGTCTTTGGAGCCGACCGGCATTGGGGCTACGTGCATAAAAGATTGCCTGCTGATGCAGTTAAGGGCACCTCTAAAAACTAAAAGGACATAAAAAGTGCTTTCAAATATGGGATTGTT
>CAILMA010000791.1 GCA_903835145.1 uncultured Bacteroidota bacterium | reverse complement strand
AGATCTGCAACACAACTCCTTGAAACGATCTTTTGATCTCTACCCCTTAGTAACCAGCACAACACGCAACGAGAACTCAGTCAATTTGAATAAGGAGAACGATATGAGAGAAATTGCTGTTAGAGGTTTTATTAATGAAAAGTTCAATACCACATTTGGTAAAGGTTTGTTTAGACGGGCTGTATACAACGGCTCTGTGGAGCTGCATAAGCCAAATCAAAAATACTTGGTGGATTACTACTCTTACCCCGAGTGGGAAGTGCAAGCCAAGTCTGATGGGCAAATAGCAGCAACCAAAGAGTTAACAAACTCAGGCATAGCAGGGCAAGATGACATGCTGTTTTCATGGTTAGTGCATTACGATCCATTAACTAAATCTAAAGAGCGGACTGAAGGCTATAGCGTGTATTCACCCAATACGCGAGAGCTCTTTATCAAGATTGATGATGCAGCAAACCAAACCCAAGATGAATGGACTCTAGATGTGCATCCATGCAAAAGTACAGGTGCAAATAAGCCCGTTTTTATTGCTGCAAATGTGGATTTAACTTAAAGCCTAAATTAAACCCCTCAAAAACCGCTTATACGCAAAGATCTTCGGATTTATAGCGTCTAGTTACAGGACGCCTATTAAACCGCGTACAAGCAGGATTTGAGGGGTTATTTGCATTTGTCGTCTAAATCCCACGGCTCTCATGGGAACCACGGTTTTAAAGACTAAATACATGCTTAAAAAAGCACCAAAGAAAAGTACAGTTTTCTTTAAGTCATTGATTTATGGAAGATCTTTTTTACTTAAATTTCGGTCGACCTTTTTTGTAAAAGAAAACACACTTAAGCATGCTTTTTATTTAATAAGGAAACCAAAAATGGCTCAAGCAAAAACATTTACTCAAGCAGAACTTGATCAAGCATTACGTTATGTTTCAACTAAAAAATATGCTCAGCGTGATCGTGCACTTATTCTCACCAGTTTTTGGTCGGGCATGCGAGTTGGAGAAATTGCATCACTCAAAATGGCGGATGTTATTAATGAGGATGGCACGATTAAAAATGAAATTCGTTTAAGCGGCGCACAAACCAAAGGGGGGCATGCACGAACGGTGTTTATTCCTGCAAAGTTACAGTTGGAATTACAACAATACTTGGCTACTCGCCATGTCACTATGACTCACTTACCCTTCTTTCACAGCGCTAATCGCTTGGGCTTTTCTGCCAATAGTCTTTGCCAATGGTATTTTTGGATTTATCGCGCTGCAGGTATTTCAGGTGCTAGCAGCCATTCGGGAAGACGGTCTTTTCTGACCTCCCTCGCAAACAAAGGTATTGGCGTAAGAATCCTAGCCAGCTTAGCAGGCCATCGCTCAATAGCAGTAACCATGAAGTATTTAGATGCTAACGATGATATGAAGAGAAACGCTGTCGAGTTAATCTAATAAGTCTGTTTTACCAGCAATGAAGTCAGGAAATTTTTGCCTGATCTTGCTTCCAGGCAATTTCAGTTGCTCTGTAAGTCTATTGCGTCTTGCAATCTCATACTTTAAAGATACTGAATATTCATCTTGTAAACACCGTTGCCATGATGATTGCACATTATCAATCTTACCAATCGCAGCCAAATAATCTTGATGGTATTTTTCACCAAAAGGCATGAAGTCGCCTGGAGCAATAATCTTGTTGCCATTCGGAAATGATCTTCGCTCTACATGAGCCAATGTAAATCGCGCTTTGTATAGGTATCGACCTGTTAGGCTGTTGAGCTGATTAAATCTCTTATCCCTTGATTCCAGCCTTCTCTCAGACGTTCTTAGCTTCAAATGTGGTGCTAGTTGCAATCTATCGCCAATTTGCCAAACCCTAATATCTTCATAAAGTAGTCGATATAAAAGCACCCAGTACTCCAGCTCAATCACACGTAATCGATATCTCTTTGTGTGCAATTTGAACGGAGCATTGGCTGTGGCCGTTACATCTAAATCTCTGCCATCGTGTAACTCGTTCAATATTTTCCGTACTTGCTTAAAAATAGTTGCTTTACGAATAGTTAAAGGGATCTCTAAATAAAGCGCCTTTTCTTTAAAAGGATGCTCATTTAGTTTTTCTAGGTCCAATGCAATGACCTTGGCTGGAAGTTTTGCTTCAGCAAAAATATTCACACCCGTTTCTTCCCACCATCGTCTGAAGTTACTAGTTTTGAGATTTCCAGCCAATTCATAAGTCTTGGCCATTTGTGCATCAACCAATGCATGCCCCGTCTCTCTTGCAAACCAAAACACGGGGCTAAGGCGCAAATACTCCCACCACCAACGATAGATAGAGTCTTCTGCATCGTTAGCTAATACCTCATTGTCTGATCGTGTAAAGCCTGTAAGGCCCTTATAAAACCGTGGTTTTGTGCTTGTCATGGGTAATTTATAACACTTTGTTTGATAAGCGTCCATTTGGTGTTACGACTGTTTTAATCCTTCATATCGTGATTCACATCACCGCTCTTTAACAAACGAAGTAATTCGTAATACCTGTGTTTCACGATTGCTGCATTGCATACCGCAGCGCAGCATTTTTAACGCCATTTCTTATATAGGAGGACATATGGCACAAGTAACTACAACAGTAAAAACAGTATTTCAACCAACAACCGCTAATCTCGTATTTGCAAATACGCTGATTTCTCAGTTAGACAGCTTGGTCAGTAAGCGTAAGCAGTGGGAAACCACAGATTACAAAAAGGCAAACGAAGGCTTGTATAGCCTATTAGCAAGCTGTCTAGAGGTCTTCAAAAGCAAATTCGTTGATGCTGACGATAGCGATAAAAAGACCTTACGTAGTGACTTAACTACTCGCTTAACTGCAGAAGGGGTTCGCGTACAACGCAATACCACGACCTTAACCATGTTCGTGCGTTTTGTATTTGGTAGCGATCGCAAACGTGCACATGGTTATACCTATGTGCTCAAAGCAGCGATTTCTTACGACGTTACTGCGGCTAACTTGCCAAGCTGGATTATTGAGCAAGGCGGCATTGAGGAAGTGCGCAAGCGCATGATTGTTTCAGAAGAAGCGCAGCAACGCAAAGCAGACTTGTCAGTAGCACAAGCGCAAGTTAAGGCAAGCATTGAACAAGCAGTAGTAACACCGTTGGCAAAGCTACCAATGTCTGGGATTAGCGGGGAATATGCATTACTTCTCGCCAAGCCAAATCCTGACGGGATGCTTTCTATTGTTGGGGCTATCTCTGACATTAATGAGGCTTTCTACAACGCCTGCTTGATCAAGATGGCTCGTAGCAAAGCATTGGCTAACGCTGAAAGCAAGGCATTAAGCAAAGAAGCGTCTGATTTGTTGGCAAGTAGCTCTATTGCTGCAAATGAAGAGCGCTTACTTAAAGCAGCTTAACTAGAAAAACATGGGGTGGCAATCTGTCACCCCATCTACAAACATTTATAAGGAGTGTGAAGTGAAAACAGCAAACAAATACAAACCCACAAATTTAGGTGAAGTGATTTATCCAAGCGAAGCTGTCAGAATCCGTATTCAGGCTTATATGTCAGGCAATCTTGAGGGCAATTTATTGCTGTGGGGGCCAAATGGCACAGGCAAGACCAGCGTGGCAGATTTGCTGCCTGCATATATCAATAACGGCGATGCGCATGTTGATACAAACTATGAAGCCATCCTTAAAAAAGATGACTTAAATGGTTTTATTGCCAACTCATGCAGCATTGCTGAATGGGGTGGGCATAAGAAACACTTCATGGTATTTCATGAGTTTGATAATGCCGAAGATGATGTCAATGAGCTATGGACAGCAATGGACAAATACTCTGACAAGCTCATGGTAATTATCACCACCAATAATCCAATGAGCGTTCACAAAAGCTTGCGCTCACGCTGCGATGAAGTTCATTTTCCTGCATTAACAGCTCGTCAAGTATTGCGTCGCTCTCAATCAATACTTGATCAAGAGGGGTTGTCTTTACCAGACGCCCAAGTATTGCACTACTTGGAACAAATTGAGCACCATGGTGATTTACGAAAATACTTTGCCAAACTTGATGAGATTCTTTTGCTATCACGCATGGGTGCAATTCTTCCACCAACCCCTGCTGTATCAAGTAAGCCAAGAGTCAGATTCTCAGTTGTTTAACCAAGCCATCAAGCGTCTAAGTGCTAGACGCTTGATCACTAACTTAATACTTAATCATTTAAAAGGACTTCGAAATGAAAAACTTCTTACACAACACTATTCCACACACATCTTCTAAAGCACAAGTAAGCAAATTACAGCGAGTACAAGACGTCTTTGCAATTGAAGT
>CAILMA010000790.1 GCA_903835145.1 uncultured Bacteroidota bacterium | reverse complement strand
TATCGGCCATATGGTAGTTGAGCCCGTATGCTATACTACGCAAGTCAAACAGCTTATACTTTACCATTACAGAAAGCAGCAACGCAAAAGTGATCCAACCCAAAGCCTCCCAGCTTTTCATAAAGTATTTGAAGGCACCCACAAACCCCATAAAAATGGAAAACAGCAACATAAAGCCGGCTCCGGCTGGTATCCTCAGCAACGGTTGCTCCATGTAAGCGCCCATTATCAACAACGCGAAATAAGAGAAGAAGGCCGCAAAAATTACGTTCCTGTGGTGCCGCCGCATCACCATACTAATTACACGGGGATGGTAGGGTGCTATGTCCTCGCTCTTGGCTATATGCAGCCGCCCGGTAATAAAAGAGCGGGCTGGTATAATGTCTATCTCATAGTCAAGGGTATCATAAGGTATCACCTTCCTGATTCTCGATGGCTTGGCTATTGAAGATAGCAGTGTCTTAAAAAAATCGCGGCTAACCCTGAAAAAGTAAGCAAATGAAACGAGCACAATAAAGAACACACCAAGGTAGTACCCCGACTGAAGCTTGAAAATTGTAGCCATGCTGGCATGTTCATTCTTCAGCTGGAAACGGATGGAAACCAGCGAATAAACGAAGAGAAAAACAACCGGAATAATGGAATTATTGATGCAGTACACCACAAAAGCATGCCGGGTTGCGCCCATATAAGGCAGGCGCTTACTGTGTATGATAAAGGTGGTGATGTGCCACGTCATGATGAACACGCACATGGCGCTGCCCAGCAAAAACATGGAGGAAAAATTGATTTTACCAAGGTATTCAGGCGCCAGCAACAACGATGAGGCCCCGAAATGCGCAGCAAAATTCCCCGTGAAGGTGAGCACTACTATAAGCCAAAAACTCAACAGCAGCTGGTTCTTCCTGAAGTGAAGCAACAGCAACTGGACAGGTAAAAAGTAATAAATGCTCTTGAGGAGGCCTTTCATCTGTGACCCGAATGATTTAAAACCTCAATCTACTAACATTTTTTAATTTCCGGTATATAATTGCCGAAATTAACATTCATGAAGGCGCTTTATAGCACCTTGGCTACTCTTGAGGCTCACCCCACTTATATCCATCGGTCTTCAGGCCGGCAAGTTGCAATACGCGCTGAATCACAGTATAGGCTATATCTTCGGCAGTAGCAGGGTTACTATAAAACGAAGGTGTTGCGGGGCAAATAATACCTCCGGCCTCAGTAATTGTAGTCATATTGCGGAGATGAATCAGGTTGTAAGGCGTCTCCCGCACCACACATATCAGCTTCCTTCGTTCCTTCAGCATTACGTCGGCAGCGCGGGTTACAACGTCGTTGCTGATTCCGGAAGCTATACGCCCCAGCGTGCCCATACTGCACGGGCATATAATGAGTGCAGAATAGGATGAGCTGCCAGAAGCAAAGGGTGCATAAAAATTATTTTTGTCCCAAACAGTAAAAGGAAAAGTTTTGTAATACTCGTTGCCCAGCTCATGTTGCCATACCGTAAATGCATTGTCGCTCCAAACCACACTCACTTCATCCACCTGGCCTTTAAGCTGTTGTAGGCGGTCCAGTAATACTTTTGCATATATCGATCCACTGGCTCCGGTTACTGCAACTGCTATTTTTGTCATAATTTTTTTCGTAAAGAGCAAAACTACATGGATTAATTGTAAATTCGTTTTCCTAAATTGCGCTTATTATGAAACACATTCTGATTTTTACAGTTTCCTTGTTGCTCATTTGCCCTTCTATTATGGCGAAAAAAACAGCTCCTGCACCACCAAAGGAAAGTGGCGGCATTAACTGGATAAGCATGGACGAATTGCAGATGAAAATGAAAGAAAAGCCCAAAAGAGTGTACATGGATATGTATACCGACTGGTGTGGCTGGTGCAAGAAAATGGATGCAAGCACCTTTAGCAATCCTGATGTAGTTAAGTACATGAACGAAAATTACTATTGCGTTCACTTCAATGCTGAACGTAAAGACAATTTCCGCTTCCTCGGTAAAGAATACTCCTTTGACCCTGAGAAAAAAGTAAATACACTGGCTTTCGAGCTTATGCATGGTAAGTTGTCTTACCCTACGAGCATCATCATGGAGCCACTTTACCAGAATCCACTGCCTATTCCGGGCTACCTTACTGTGCAGCAGCTGGAAGGCATTGTGAAATATTTTGGTACCAATGCTTACAAGACGACATCCTGGGATGATTATCAAAAATCTTTCAAGGCAGTATGGGCAGCAACAGATGCAGGTCCTGTTACGCCTCCGGCTGGACACTAATATTTTTTAAACTCATTGTAATCAAGTGGCGGGCATCCCCGCCACTTTTTTTTAACCTGCTGCGTTTGTTATTGCTAAAAATTAAATAATACTTTTGTGGACTGTTGATTACCAAACTATCTTCGCCCTGTTATAAACGTTCCGGGCTGCGTGATAGTCCGCAACAAAAAATTCCTATATAGCAAATCCTGTCAGCCATTGTCGCTTGTTACTAAATCATTGACCTACAATTTCAAACACAATATTTTTTTTATTTTCGTCCATTATGAGAATAATTTTAAGATATACCTTTTTACTTAGTTTCCTCTTTATTGTCCCCCCATCGGGCCGCAGCCAGCAGCTGGAAGAACACCTGATTGTAAAAGACCAGGGAGACTCCCTCTATCTGCGGGCTTTCAGAGCTGCATTCGACACCAACGGTAACTATTACTTCGAAACGCTGCTCAATGCAAAGGGCGACAAATTCGCACTCACGACAAACAAGAAAAAACACAACCCCGTTTTCCTCGGCAGTAAAATCTCTATTGTACCGTACAAGGGTCTTATTTCCGACGCTTTTTTCTCAGATACCTCACACAAGAAAATCTACTTCAAAAACAAGAATGGCACCCGCCTCTATGGCCCCTACGCTGGTCGCATAAGGGAAGTACTGGAATTCGGGCGGGAGAATATTGCTATGGAACTTTGTGTAGGCAGCAAGAGCTACCTGTACATCAACGACAGCCTGGTAAATGTTACCGATTCACTCAAGCAGCAATGGCTTTGTAACTTCAGCGAAAATGGAAATATGATTTATAGCCTGTTGAAAAATGGCTCGTACATGCTTTACCTCAATCATAAATTAATAGATACTTCCAGCCATCCCTTCACTGAAATTGCAGTGAACAACAACAAATTCTATGTCTATTCCAGCCAGAAAGACGGCAAATATTACGTGCATACCTCAAAGAAAAAATATGGTCCTTTCGGGGCTGTTGACTACTCCGACCTCTGGAACAACAACGCCTATTATTTCCGGGGCTGCTCAGATTCTATGTGTTATGTACTCGTGAATGACCACCTGTATAACAATATACCTGAGGCACGCGCCGTATCAGAAGACCCGGCAACCGGCGCTCCCATGTCACGCAGCGAAGAGCAAATAACTGTAGAGCCATTCGATGCCGAAAACTATTTGTTCACTTATAATCAAAACAATGATGAGGGAACCTTTATCAATTTTAATGGAAAGGTTACACACTACAACTACCCGCTTACCAGCTTTGTTTTTACCGATAGAAAAACAAATCTTGCTTTTTTTGGCACCCGGGAAGATGCCGGAGGGTTTGATAAAACTTATAAAAATATAAATGGAACAGAGAAAAGCCTTGCACCCTACAACAAAGGCCGCTTCTTACCTCATTGTCTTGAAGTCTCGCCCGATGGCGGCTCTGTTTACTACTACGAAACTGCAGATTCCATCTTTCTGTATAAAGATGATGCCCTTTTGTGCAAACCAGCAAGCAAGAAGAAATTCCTGAACTGGGATGCCTCTGTGCTGCCGCAGTCTCACCCGGAGGGCATGGAGTACTTTCAGGGGCTGAATATCGACGGGGTAACATACCTGGTTTATAACAATACGATATCAAAGCCGCTGCCAATGGTATACCCTGAATATAACCGCCTCGATGCACGCGTAAAGGGCAGCATTATGGCCGGAGACATGAGCAGCAAGGGTTTCTTCCTCATAGAAAATATTGGCCCAAAGAAATACCTGCTCATTATCAACAACAAAATCTA
>CAILMA010000789.1 GCA_903835145.1 uncultured Bacteroidota bacterium | reverse complement strand
TACTGAATTTCATACCACGAAGATACAAAATATTGGGTACATTTACGGACAATCATTTATTTTTTTATGAGCACTGGAGCTGTAGATGTCATTAAAGCGGTCGAGTATAGGTATATTCAAGATTTATTTGATGCGCCTTTGTTTAATCTTGGATTTGGCGACTACGACTTAGGGAAAGACGAAATAGATGACCGGTCTAATACCAACAATGGCGACCACTATCAGGTGCTTAATACTGTGTTGAATACAATACCAAAATTTTTTAAAAATAATCCAAGCTCTATATTGATGGTTCAAGGCAGCGATCAAGGGCTGGACTTTACTGAAAACTGCAAAAAGTCATGTAGGAAAGATTGCGGCGATGGCTGTAAAAATCTAAATAGAAGAATTAAAACGTATAGGTATTTTGTGGAAAAAAACTATATAAAACTTACGAAAGAGTACACTTTTTGGGGCGGAACACGAAAGTTAGATGGTATTGTTTTGCACGAAAATTATGAAACCAGTAAAGACTATGATTTGGTATTTTGTAAAATTAAGGTAACTTAGCATTATGAATGAGAAACAAAATAATGCGGGGAAATTGGTTAAAGTGTCCCAAAACGGACTGCTTTCACTGGTGGCTGAACGGTTGAAAGACCGGGTTTTGTTTCCCGAAAAGCAGGAAAAAGCCAAAAAAGATTTGAAGAAAGTAGAAGTTGTCAAATAACAAATACTGACGGAGTCTTATAGCAGCGTTGAGCACCTATTTTTTTGATTTTTTCGATGTTCAATTTGTTTTTATAATATTCAATTTTTCGTTTTACTTGAGGACTAAAAATCGGCTTTCTATTACTTAATTGGCGTCATGTCCGAAAATTTTGTGCTCCTAAAGCATGTTGTCCGAAAATTTAATCAATCAATTCCACCCTTTTCCTCAATAAAGCCCGGTGAAAGAGGCCTTAACATTCGGAACATTTGCAGGAGCACGGAAAGGAGTATCAGCCCTACGCCAATATAAAATCCCTTATCGAGGTCTTTGTTTTCTTTGTAGAGGATAAATGCAAGCACCATACCATAAACAGGCTCAAGATTTACTGACAGGGTGACAGTAAAAGAAGATAGCTTTTTTAGCGCCGTTAGTGCCAGCGATTGCGACCATACGGTACAGCATAAGCTAAGGATGATCAACCAAAGCCAATCGTTATGGAACCATTCAGCCCCCAGTAAGCTCGGCGATAACGGGTAGAAATGAGTAGCGGGGAAGAAAATGAACTGCAACGGCAGCAACAATGTAATAAATAACCACCCTGTTGTCATTTCGTAAAACACCATGGTGCGGGCCGGATATTTGTGCGCTACGCGCTTGTTGAGCACCGTAAAAACAGAGCTCAAAATGGCAGCAATTACTCCGAATAAGATGCCAAGGCCATAGAATTGCTGAAACTGGTAGATGAGATATACTCCGGCCAATGCCAGTAAGCCCAGCAGCACTTCTTTAGGATCATACTTACCCTTGTTCACAAACGGATCGAGCAGGGAAGTGAACACGCTGGCGGTGGAGAGGCAGACCAATGCGACCGTGGCATTGGCAAACTTGATAGCTCCATAAAATGCGACCCAGTGCAACCCCATAAGGCAGCCAACAATAAGTAACGAAATGACATCCCTGCGGGGCACTTTTACCCATTGTTTCCGGTAAGTGAGGATGCCGGCCATGAGCAGGGCAGTAAACAACATGCGATACCAAACCAGCACAGGCGCATCAAGCGAGATAGCGCGACCCAAAACCCCCGTAAAACCCCACAGCAGTACCGCAAGGTGCATTTGAATTAACGCTTTCTTCATTGATAATTTGAGACTGCAAACATAACATAAACCATGTGAAGAAGGTATTGCATATTGGAAAAATAAATTTATCCCGCAATATTTTTAATAGCTATTTTTGTCATCAAATAAACACGTCATTAATCAAAGCTTTTTCTTAGTACATCAATGAACAATACTTACACTGATCTCGTAAACCAGACCTTCCACTTTCCTCAGGAAGGCTTTGATACTAACGACAATAACACCTTGCTTTTTAACGGTGTTGACATTAAGGCCTTGATTGATAAGTACGGAACGCCGTTCAAACTTACATTTTTGCCTAAGATTGGAATGCAGGTAGCGAAAGCTAAGAAAATGTTTGGAGATGCTATAAGAAAGCATAAATATGAGGGGGAGTATTACTATTGCTACTGCACCAAGAGTTCTCATTTTTCATTCATAGTTGAAGAAACACTGAAGCATGGTGTGCATTTGGAGACGTCTTTTGCCTATGATATTGAAATCATTAAGCAGCTGTATAGCAAGAAAAAAATAACGAAGGACACCCACATCATTTGTAACGGCTTTAAAACCCGTGCCTATACGCGCAGCATTGCTCAGCTCATAAATGATGGCTTTAAAAATGTTATTCCGGTTCTGGATAACAAGAATGAGTTTGATGACTATAAAAAATCAATCCGTTCCAAAGATCCGGTAAATATTGGTATCCGCATCGCTACAGAAGAAGAACCGACATTCGATTTCTATACATCGAGG
>CAILMA010000788.1 GCA_903835145.1 uncultured Bacteroidota bacterium | reverse complement strand
GAACTATGCGGCGGACTATCTGGACTTAAGAAAGGTAAAGCCGGGTAACCTGAAATTTGCACCTGGCACATTTCCTGAATATTATCAGATCTTCAAAGACAGGATAGGTTTCCTGCCTAACCTCAGCATACTTGACCTTATGTTCTCAGAAGGGCCTATGACAAAAAACTGGTTGGAGACTCATGCGCAACAAATCCATGCAGTTTAGCAATTTTTTCTTTTCTTATATCAGATTTCCCGCTCAAATAAACGAACCAATTCGTTAGATTGTTAACAATAAAATAGCGCAGCAGGAAATGTAACAATGAATAAGTAGACCATTTATCGGATATTTGCGCCCATTTTAAAAACTACAGAATACACGGTAATCGACTATGCTTTTATACGATAAAATTCAGGAAACTGCCGCATTCATAAGCGGAAAAATAACGCACCAGCCTAAAACCGGAATCATTCTTGGAAGCGGCCTTGGGGGTCTTATTGATCTAATAAAAAAAGAGGCGGAACTCCCATATGCTGAGATTCCCCACTTCCCGGTTTCAACGGTGGAAGGGCACCAGGGAAAACTGGTGTTTGGCAAAATAGGCAACACACAGGTGATGTTGATGGCTGGTCGCTTTCATTACTACGAAGGCTACAGCATGGAAGAAGTTACGTTCCCTGTCAGGGTGATGAAAGCATTGGGCATTGACAACCTGATATTGTCGAATGCTGCAGGAGGAATGAACAAGACCTTCAACATAGGCGACCTGATGATTATTACAGACCATATCAATCTGTTTCCTGAAAACCCGCTCAGAGGGCCGAATGACTCCCGCCTGGGAACCCGCTTCCCGGATATGAGCCAACCTTACGATAAAAGCATGGTGGCCATGGCACAAGAAGCGGCTGCCGAACTAAATATACCTGTAAGAACCGGTGTTTATGTCGGGCTACAGGGGCCAACTTTTGAAACACCGGCCGAATACCGCTGGCTACACATTATAGGCGGCGATGCGGTAGGAATGAGTACCGTGCCGGAGAATATAGTCGCCCGCCATGCCGGCATGAACGTCTTTGCAATGAGTGTGATAACCGACCTTGGAGTTACCGACGTACCGGTAACCATTACGCACGAAGAAGTACTGGAAGCTGCAAATGCTGCAGCACCAAAAATGGCTGCAATCGTTGCTGCGATGATTAACAGGATGTAATCATTTTGTTTGACTGTAAATATGTAAATTTGCCCTCCTTTGCGCTTTTGAGCAGGAGGGCATTTTTTTTGTGCGCTAACCACTGGCTTTTTCCCTGTCGTTATGCAAAAAAGCGGAGTGAAAATATTAAACAATACTAACTTTTGAAACACAACCGGCAATTATACTTTGTTTCTTTTTGTTTTCTGGTGCTCTTGCTCGTTGCGGGCAGTCGGAGCAACGCCCAGTTAAATACCTCCGCCGCCGGCTCAACAGTTACCAATCCTAACGGAACCACAAAAGATACTACGCACAATAAAAGCAATACCAGTAAGTGGCGGGATGAAGAGGCAAGGATAACTTTCGGCCACGCCGGTAGCGCAGTTCAGGCAATACCAGATACAAGCCTGCATACCTTCCAGCGCCGGCCGTTTCAGCAGCCATGGTCGCGGGATCTCGGAAATCCCGGCAGTCCGCTTTACAACCTGTTTTTCACGCCCGACTACCGCGTAGGCCCATCGCTCGGATACCATATTTTCGATGCATACCGATTTCAGTTGGATAGCTTACTTTACTACAATACCAACAGGGCATACACTGTTTTTGATTACCAACTTGGCAGCAAGCTGGAGCAGGTAGCAGGTGTATTGCACACCCAAAACATTCGTCCGAACTGGAATTTTATGGTGCAATACCGGAAAGTAAATGCACCCGGCTTTTATAAAATACAACGCAACAACCACGACAATTTTTGCTTTACGACCAGCTACAGTAGCCTGGATAAACATTATACGCTAAATGCAGGCTTTGTTTATAACAAAGAGCAGCATGATGAGAGCGGAGGTATTGTGAATGACAGCCAGCTGAATAACTCCAATTACAACGACAGGAAAACGCTGGATGCCACCTACCAGAACGACCAGTATAGTCTTACCCGCTCATCAGTAAGTAATATGCAGCGCGACTTCGGGCTTACATTGTTACATTCCTATGTTTTTGGCCCATCGGACACTACCTACAACACGGATTCTACGAGCTATACTTATAAAATAAAACCCCGTTTCAGCATAAGCCATAAACTACAGCTAAGCTCTGAAAAGCATTTGTTTAAAGACCTTGCGCCAGACTCTATCCGGTATGTAACGCTCTTCAACACCACATTCGCCAATAGCGGCACAAGCTACTACATACCCGGAGGTGACTCTGTGACTACACAGCAGCGGTGGTTTTGGGTGGATAATTGCATCCTGCTCAATGGCTTCCTCGGGCCCGAAGGCAACCAATTGAAATTCAGTGCGGGTGCGGGCAACAGGTACGACGAGTTTATATCTGACGGACTTGCCAGTGGAGTACCTGATAGAGAACAAATAATAAGCAATTACATAACCGGCGAGATAAAAAAAGAAGCGGTACAGCCGGGTCAATGGCAATACGGTGCCAAGGGTACTTTCTATGCAACCGGCGACTACACGGGTAATTTTGACCTGAACGCCGCCATTGGAAAGGACTTTAATAAAGGCAAGGGTGGTTTCGTTGTAGGTTTCCGGCAAGACCTTGGCTCTGCACCATATAGCTATACCAACTACGAAAATGCCTATACTAAACTGAGCTTCCCTATGAACAAGGAAAGCGTGACGAGCCTGTATGCTACGCTTGAAAGCAAGGCATTGCGTCTTTCCGGCGGTGTAAACAATACTGTGATAGAAAACTACATCTACATAAGCGAGGCCGAAAAGCCAGCGCAATACAGCATACCGGTAAATATCACCCAAGCGTGGGTGCGGAAGATTTTCAAACTTGGTAGTTTCTTTCTGGACAATGAACTGGTGTACCAACAACTGCCGGAAAATGCACCTATTAACGTACCGGCCCTTATGGGGCGCCACCAGCTGAGCTATGAACGTTCCATGTTCAACAGAGCTTTAAAAATTGCCACTGGGGTTGAAGTGCGCTACAACACGAGTTACTATGCCTCGGGCTACGATGCACTGCTCAATCACTTTTTTTACCAGCACAGTACTTATGTAAGCAATACCCCGGAGTGCTCGTTGTTCCTCAATTTCCGCATCAAACACTTCCGCGCTTTCATTGTGGGCGATCAGCTGCAGCAGTTGTTTGCAAACAATGCTATCCTTTTTACCGGCACTCCAGCCACTAATTTCTTTGGAACAGGAGTCAATTACACACCTGTTTACGCCACCCAGAATGTAATGTTGCGTTTCGGTTTCAGCTGGGCCCTGGTCGACTAATCATTATTTATTGTTTAAGGAAAGACCAGCTACAAATACTCTTCCAG
>CAILMA010000787.1 GCA_903835145.1 uncultured Bacteroidota bacterium | reverse complement strand
TTGTGTTTGATCAATATTTTATTGGGCCTATTACCTAAAAGCGTCTGGGTTTGGGGTTAAAATGACAATCCCAAGTTATTAACATATTTAAATTTATTGTTTGATATTTATTTATATTTTTTTTATTGGACGTCGTGTAGATTGCAAACAATTTTTCAGTGCTATTGTTTGACCAATTTACTTCCAACTACTTTAGTTTGAGCGCCAATCGGCAGGATTGATGCAGCATCAAATAAACCAACAAAGATCAGGGAAATAAAAAAAGAGAGCCGAAGCCCTCTTTTATTATCTGATTAATCACCTATAAATATTAATAAATAACGATTTTTTCCTTGCCCACAATGGCATTGTCATTCAACACCTCAAATAAATAGTTGCCAGCTTTCAAACCTTTGGCATCAATATTAATCTGGGCGTTGCTGTTCACTATACCATTGCTTTCCCATGCAGTTCTGCCATTTACATCTATAATACGTACAGTCACTTGCTTATTTGCAAGGTTCTTGGCAGTAACCATAAAATTGCCATGGCTTGGGTTGGGAGCTATACCCAGTGCTTCTGGCTCAAAAGGAACAATAGATACACCCAATGTTGTTGTGTGCTTTTTAGTTTTCCACAAACTTCTACCGAAGGTTGCTGCCCACAATTCGTTGGTTTCATAGTTTATCTGCAGGTCATTCACCCTTACACTTGGCATACCAGTAAAGTAGGGCTGCCACGTTGTAGAGCTACTGTCTCTGTAAAAAACACCTATATCGGTACCCACATACATGTCACGGCTCAGGTAGTCCATTGCAATGCAATTAATTGGCACGTCAGGCAAGCCCGTATTGAAGAAATTCCAGGTGCCGGTCGTAGTTGAGCCATTGTGCCACTCAGCTACCTTAGGGCTGCCGTAGCCACTGAAAGTAGTCCAGATGTGCGTCTTATCTCTTGGGTCAACAAGAATATCAGATATCACGCCTCCGGAATAGGGAGCGGTAATTGGGGTCCAGCTGGTACCCATGTTATGGGTAAAAGTGATTTTTTCGCTGCCATCGTCAACGGTATAAATTGTATTACTGTCTGCCAAAGTAGTTGCGATTCTCAAGATATCGTAGGTAGCGATATTTCCGCTGATCTGTGTCCAGGAGTTACCACGATCCTTACTACGGTATACGCTGCTGTAACCAGCCAGCAGGCAGGTATGGCAGGTAGGCTGTGTAACAAATGGTGTAACCCATCCGCCGTTGCCTTCTATGGTACCGCCCAATATATTCTGAGAGATATCAGTAGGATTGAGTGCGCTCACGGGGCTAAGGATATTGATGTAACCGTATTCTGATGAGGTATAAGCCGTTGTATTGTCGCCAAAGTCTATAAGGCATTGCATACCATCGCCGCCGCTGGCCACTTCATAAAGGCCGGGCTGCACTTTTTTAGTACCTACATCCTGAGCGCCGGCAATCTCGTAAGCAGCCGTTGCACTCACGCCCACGCGGTAAAACTGGGTAATACCAAGTCCATTGGTAAGGTCATTCCATGTACCAGAGCTTGTTGCATTGTCAGATGAATAAACGCCACCATCGTTGGTTTCAAAAAAACGGGTAGGAAGCAGCGGATGAAAAGCCATGAAATGCTTGTCAGCATGAATAGTGATAACACCGTGTATGTAACCTGCCCACTGGTTTACAATGTGCCAGGTGGTACCGCCATCTGTTGAATTCCAGGAATTCACACCGCCGGTATAAACTAAATTCTTATTAACCGGACTAATAGCTATAGGCAAGTCATAAAAACCCTGACCACCACAGCCAGAGCCGTTGGGGTTAAACGATAACAAATTATTTCGGCCAGTACAACCACCGGTAAAAATGCGCGTGAACGTTGTACCTGAGACGCTTGAGTTATATATCCCGTCCAGCCCCACTGCATTACCGCTTGTATAAGAAGATGCTACCGCCTTTACTATTGTATTATCAGCCGGTGTTACCGCCAGAGAAATTCGGTCAATACCAGTGAATGTGGTTCTTTTCGACCAGGTCATACCACCGTCCATAGACCTGTGAATCTGGGCTGCCGCTGATGTGCTGTAGTTGTAATAGCTGGTGGCATACATCATGGTTGTATCATTGGGGCGGTAAAGCAACTGGTAGAAATTACCAGTGTCCACTTGAGTCCAGGATGTACCTCCGTCGAAAGACTTAAGGATGCCGTAAGTTGTTGCCAGGGTAAGCGCATTGGTATCCAGCGGGTTTATCAACATTGAATTGGCAATGTGATACTGCGTTGATGTCCAGCTGATGCCGGTGGTATTCCAGGTAGCACCACCGTCCACTGACTTGAGCACACCAACGCCATAAAAATCCTGCCCGTCGCGGTCGCCGGTGCAGAGGTAAATCGTATTTGGGTTAAGCGGATTGATTTTAATATCCGAGATGGCCAGTACAGGGAGCATATCAGTCATGCAGGTCCAGGTACGGCCATTGTTGGTGGTTTTCCATGCGCCTCCGCCCGGGCTGCCTATCCAGAAGGTGTTTGTATCAGTAGGGTGAAAAGCTACTACGCTTATCCTGCCTACACCTTCGCCATTCGCTTCTGATGAGTCTGGTCCCTGAAACGACCAGTTCACCGCATTAGATGTAGTGCGTGCTGAAGAGGTGTTGAGTCCGTGGTATTTTATTGATTCTTCCCAGTTTTTTGCCGGGCCTACTATATATCCATTGGCATCCAGATGTTGCTTCCAATACCACTGCCAGCGGTCAAAATGGTAGTTCTTATCTTCCTTTACAACGAGATTCGAAAGATTAAACGCGCCTTTTTCGTCGTTGTCGTCATTCATTCGATACGGCTGAAGGTTTTGCTCAAACCATTCGGCTGCATCTTTAAATTTTACCGGACCATTATTGCCGGTAATGATAGGTTGAGCAAAAGCAGAAATGCAGCCAAGCACACCACCCATTAATAGAAATACCTTTTTCAAGCAAACTGTTTTATAAAAATGAAAAATAATTAAATGGGGTATCGATTTTTCAAATATTGATTAAAATTACAAACAATATGGCACATGAAAATATTTTGCCAAGCCGGACCATCACATATATTTTACTAAACTAAGTCTATCTATTGTGAACAACGCTAATATTGTACATATTATTGCTTCCAATAACTTTAAGCACATAGGTTCCATCGGCATAACCATTCATATCTATCGCTCGCTCTTTAGCTGTGCCAGACGCCTCGAAAACCTTTCGCCCCATCATATCACTGAGCTCCAGGCGAGCAGCTCCAAAGCCAGCCGGCAATTTCACATTCAGGACACCACGAGCAGGATTAGGGTAAACAACAGGCGCAGCTTCGTTACTCACTATTGCAACGCCTTCCGGCTTGTAACCAAACTTCACCAGCCAAAAATCTGAGGTGCCGGGCGCACCGTGATTGTACGTTACATCCGCATTTGCCGACTGCGTAAAACCCAAAACGGCAAACGCACCATCAAGTGTTTCCACGGCCGAAAAACCAATTTCAAGGCTATCGCCGCCTACGTTCTTTTGCCATTGCAGCGCTCCCGTCCCCTTCGTTCTTACCACCCAAAGGTCTCCCTGCCCTTTGTTGTTCGTAAGGTCGCCATCGCTCGAATAAGAAGAACCGGTAACTATGTATCCTCCATCCCGGGTTTGGCTAATATTCTGGCCATTGTCATCGCCGGTACCGCCATAACATTTTTGCCAGGCTATGCCACCAGTATCATTTAGCTTTACCGTCCACAGGTCGTAGCCGCCGTGGTTACCGGTTACGTCACCATTGGTTGAGCTGGAGTTACCCGTCATTATATAACCACCATCACTTGTCTGTGTTATTGATTGCGACTCATCATCACCATTGCCGCCATAAGTGTGTTTCCACACAATGCCACCAGTATCATTGAGTTTCAATGCCCAATAGTCGGCAGCCCCACCATGAAAACCGGTTACATCGCCGTCGTGCGACGACGTGTACCCGCCCACTATGTACCCTCCGTCCGTCGTTTGTTGCACGCTCCAGCCCTCATCATCACCAGTACCACCAAAGGTCTTAGACCATTTTATGCCTCCTGTATCATTAAGCCTTACCACCCATACATCATAAGCTCCACCGCCATGTGTACTCCTTACTTCACCATCGGTTGAGGTTGTTGACCCCACAGCAATGTAACCACCATCGGTAGTTTGTTGCACGCTGGCTAACCAGTCAGTGCCAGAGCCGCCATAGTTGTATTGCCAGGCAACAGCGCCTGTATCATCAAGCCGCAGCAGCCAGGCGTCATAACCGCCGAAAGAATGTGTGATATTCCCATCTGCCGAATTTGTATAACCCGCAACAATATAGCCCCCATCGCTCGTTTGCCTTATGCAGTCACCCTCATCATAACCGGACCCGCCGTAACAGTTTTCCCAGACCTTTAGCCCGGTGGAATTCGTTTTTACCACCCACAGATCACCCAAAGACCTGTAACCGGTCACATCGCCATCACCCGAATAAGTAACACCCGTGGCTATAAATCCTGAGTCTGCAGCTTGCTGCATACTCAATCCAAGGTCGTTGCCAGAACCACCAAATGTATGTTGCCAGAACACAAAAGGCTGAGCATCAGCCGCATAGCCCATCATGCACGAAAGAATTAAAACAAGGTACTTAAACATATATTTTTCAAATCTCGTCATGAAATTACGGACTTATTTCCATGCATTAAAAAACGAATGCAAAACGCGACCATAAAATCGGAGCAAAATCAACCAAAATCCTTATCTGGAAGGCATTGAAAAACTTATTTCCACAGGTCTTTATATCTTAATGTGCACTAAACACTTCAATCCGTATATTTGCAAATTGCATATTATTTTCCTTATATGAACATTGATTTTGGAAACGACGTGGAACGAACGGTAGCCACATTATTGCAGATTGGTGACCGCGTTGTTGAGGTATCCCGAGATCAGGTGATGACTCGCATATGGGACCGCCCGGGTTCGCCGTTAAGTGCCATGCGCCAACATTACGAAGGGAAAAAAACGGAAACCATCAACTACCCGAAACTATACCTCGAAAGCATTATCTATAACCTCGTAAGCAATGCCATAAAATACCGCTCCAAAACGATACAACCGGTTATTGAAATCAGTACCTTCATCCTCGGCGAAAGGGTGCAACTAAGTGTAAAAGACAACGGTCTGGGAATAGACCTTGCACGCTACGGAGATAAACTTTTTAAGCTTAATCAGATATTTCATGAAGGATATGACAGCAAGGGTGTAGGGCTATTTATCACCAAGGCGCAGATTGAGTCACTGGGTGGCACAATATCCGTGCAAAGCATGCCGAACGAAGGCTGCAACTTCACTGTTACTTTTTAAAACGGACCCTTACACTATCTTAAACAACACATTTTAATTCTACTGAATGGCAGACATTTTGATTGTAGACGATAACGAAATAACACTGCAGACTGTTGACCGCCTGCTCACAAAAGAAGGCTACAATGTAGTTGCGGCTACCAACGGGAAGGAAGCTATCCAACTACTTAACCTGCTGACTTTTGATGTGGTCATTAGCGACCTCACCATGCCCTTCGTTACCGGCCTGGACCTCGTGCGCCATATTCGGGAGCACTTCCCGGAAACCCCTGTTATCATTGTATCTTCTACCTCTGATGAAAGATCAAAACGCGATTGCTACAACCTCGGCGTAGAGCACTTTCTTTCTAAACCCATCACTCCCATGGAACTCGTTATGAAGGTTCGTAAACTCGCAGCCCCAGAGGGGGAAAATTAATACTGGTAATACCCTTTAGACGACTAATTCCGCCATCCAAGCTGGATATCATATCACCCACTTTCTCTACAAGTGGAGAAAGTGAGCCGGGGGGAATCAGGTCCCGCCGGGTGGGAATCCCACCAAGCCCCGACCAGCTTCAACAACAACACCCATCATTGCAATCCAATATCATTTACTTAGGAACATGAGCAACCCTCTGAAAGGGTTCAATCTCACAGCCCGGGACATCGCCCCGGAAAACATCGCCCCGGGAAACCACCAAC
>CAILMA010000786.1 GCA_903835145.1 uncultured Bacteroidota bacterium | reverse complement strand
CTATCGTTTCAACAGAAGGTACATGAAGGAAGCTATTTTTGATAGGTTACTTGTAGTGGCTGTTTCATATACGAGCTATGGGTATGCAAAGGGATAATCATTTAAAATTTTATATCTATAATTGCTGAAGAGATTTTTTAAATATAAAAATAAATAAACTAATAAAACGCTTAAAAACAATTAATTAGAAGAAAATTTATGCCGTATTATAGAATTTCATGAACAACATTGGTTAAATTCTACATTTCCATTTTTTTTACCGGACTGCAATTATTACTTTTGCCCTTAGTTGTGAATTTAATGGGTTAGTAAGTAGAGCTGCCGGATTCCTCCGGCGGCTCTCATTTTAAGCAGTTCCTTCAGTTTTTCTTTCCCTGTTATCGTTTCCCCATTAATTAATAATTCTTCCCGCAGCGTCAATCGAACGAAGTTTACCCGGTATATATTTTCTATTTTTTTCCTAATGCTCCATCACTAAAAATCATGTCCTAAAAGTTCGTGGAATACAAGCTGATTATTTTGTCAATTCGCCTTTCCAATACGTGAATGTAAAGAACAGGATAAAAACAAAAAAGCCACCCGTTTGGGTGGCTTTTCCGAAATGAAAAATATGAAAACTTAGATAACGGAAACGTTAACTGCATTTAGACCTTTTTGACCATTTTGAACTTCGTAAGAAACATTGTCGTTTTCACGGATCTCACTGATGAGACCAGAAACGTGAACGAAAATGTCAGCACCGCCGGCTGATGGTGTAATAAAACCAAATCCCTTGGTGCCATTGAAAAACTTAACTGTACCTTCTTGCATTTTTTTAATTTTTAAAATAAATAAAGCACAAATGTACAAAAAATTTGAGAAAAAAAATAATATTTTCGTTTGGGACTATTTTAACATTATGAGTGTTATTTATAAAAGTCAGTTTTAATGAAATCCTGCAAATTGTCAGGGTTACTGGTTTCTGTGCATCAGCACATATTGGCACCTTCTTGCTAAAACCTTAGTGCTTATCTTCGCAATATGGCCAAGACGAAATCAGCTTTTTTTTGCCAGCAATGTGGCTATGAGACGCCTAAGTGGACCGGGAAATGCCCTTCTTGTGGAGCATGGAACTCATTTGTGGAGGAGGTAGTGCAACGTGATGATAAAACAAGACCCGGAACCGGATGGGATGAAGACGCTAACAGCAAGAAAGAACAGCGCAAAGCCCATAAACTCGATGAGGTGATACACGTGCAGGAAATGCGAATGCCGGCACCGGACTCTGAACTCAACAGAGTGCTTGGAGGTGGTTTGGTACCCGGTTCTGTAATATTGGTAGCTGGCGACCCCGGTATAGGCAAGTCAACGCTATTCCTGCAATGCGCACTGAACTGGAAGAACATTGTGACACTTTATGTTTCAGGGGAGGAAAGCGCTCAGCAAATAAAAATGAGGGCGGAGCGCATAGGCACCACCAACAATAACTTATATATACTCACTGCAACCGATACGCAAACTCTTTTCCAGGAGGTTAAGAAGATAAAACCTAACCTGCTTATTATCGATTCCATACAGACGCTGGAAAGTCCGATGGTGGAATCGGCGGCCGGTAGCGTGTCTCAGGTAAGGGAATGTGCCGCAGAGTTGCAACGGTTTGCAAAGGCCAGCAACATACCCGTGTTTATTATAGGCCATATTACAAAGGATGGCAGCATCGCAGGGCCAAAGGTACTGGAGCATATGGTAGATACCGTATTGCAATTTGAAGGCGACCGCCATTATGCCTATAGAATATTAAGGACTTTGAAGAACAGGTTTGGGTCTACTTCGGAGCTGGGCATCTATGAAATGGTGGCGCAGGGGATGCGACCAGTAACAAACCCATCGGAAATACTGCTCTCTCAGCATGACGAGCCGCTGAGCGGGATAGCGATAGCTGCCATAATGGAAGGTATGCGCCCGCTGATGATAGAAGTGCAGGCATTGGTAACCCAAGCTGTGTATGGCACGCCTCAGCGCACTGTAAGTGGTCTCGACCCACGCCGGTTACAACTGTTGCTTGCGGTGCTTGAAAAACGCGGAGGTTTTCACTTTGGTTCAAAAGACGTATTTGTAAATATTGCGGGTGGTATGAAGGTCGAAGATCCGTCAATAGAGCTTGCATTGGTATGTGCATTGCTTTCTTCCTACGAAGATAAAGCTTTGCCCTCCAACATATGCCTTGTCGGTGAGATAGGCCTGAGCGGCGAGATAAGGGCGGTGAACAGGATAGACCAACGCATAGCGGAGGCTGAAAAACTGGGAATGGATGCAATATTTATTCCAAAGGTGAACGGAAAGGGCCTCGAAGACAAATTCAAAATAGCCGTCAAGACCGTAAATAAGGTGGAAGATGTATATAAAATGTTGTTCTGACACGGCACAGCCCCGCAACAAGTATTGGCACCAGTTTATTAATTTTTATTAAATGCCTATAAATATAATAAAAGATAAACATATTATAATGTTGATGTTATTGGAAAGTCATTCACTGGCAAACAGTCATTTCTTAAAAAAGAGTTAAGGAAAAGTTAAATAGCTTTTAGTTAGTATCAGATTTTTGTTAATTTCTTTATTATAGATTTCGCTTTTGTAGCTTTGTCCATTCTATTTTGAAACCAAACAACGCTATCAATTTAAAAAATTCAGTATGAAAAGGACAATTCCTCTATTAACACTATTTTTAATTTGTACCCTGTTAAGCCTTAAAAGTTTTGCCGTTGCCTCCATTTCAGGGGCAACCAGTCTTTGTGCAGGTTCTACGATTGTTTTGACAGACTCTACAGCCGGTGGTACCTGGAGCAGCAGCAACCCCTCTGCTGCTACTATATCTTCCGGTGGTGTTGTTACTGGCGTTGCTGCAGGTACTACCACTATTTCTTATGTTGTCACTGGTTCAGGTGCTGGGGTCGCTACATATACCGTTACCGTAAATCCTCTACCTGCTGCCATTTCCG
>CAILMA010000785.1 GCA_903835145.1 uncultured Bacteroidota bacterium | reverse complement strand
TGGCAAAGACTGGCCCGACGCGGAAATGGGTCAATATCTTGAAAGTATAAACTATGGCTACAACATAACTTGATGCTATTAACCACCACAGCACGGTAAGTGCCTGCTCCAGCGTAACCCCACCAAGCTTACCAAGTACTACCGAAAGAAGCGGCTGCCCGTCGGTAAACACGATGTGCTCACCATAAGGGTAGTTCATGCCGGAGAACCATAGACCGTGCTCGTAAACGATGTGGTAGAGATAGGTATAGATGTTCTTACCCCCATCGCCACCCAACTCAGGCACCATGCGCCATGGCGCAGTCACCATCCCGCCAAATACATAGGTGACCAGCACCACCGCAAATAAAGCAGTGAGCCACATCCATATCTTTCCGGAAAGTTTATTCATGGGTCTTCTTAAATAATAGTCTCGCAAAGTTGAGCATTTCAGGGATAAGAATGCTATAATTCATTTTGCGGAATTGCACAGCTTCATTGAGCGTAACCGGCACAGGCTGAATCCTGAATTTACCACTCAAAAAACTGTTCCTGATAAATTCAAGATCGAAGAGATACCTGTCAATCGTCGTTTTCAGAAACAGCGGCTTTACGTTGCTCCTGAATCCTTTTAGCCCGCATTGCGTGTCTGTGATGGGGATGGATAAAAACAGCCTTATCAACAACCTAAGGCATTTGGAAATGTAACGACGGGCAGGAGGCAGGTGAGCGTAATAAGCTTCATCTTTCACCCCAATACCGGCATCAAACGCATTGCTGCTCAGCCCCTCAAATATTGCTATCATACTCTCTACTGTGTATGGCAGGTCTATATCTGTGTAAATAATAATGTCGCTATCAGCTACAGCCACCCCCTGCCTTATAGCATAACCCTTGCCCCTATTCTGTTCGTAGCTTATCAGGCGCAATTTGGGCAGGTTGTCTTCAAGGTATTTTATCTCAGCCGGGTTTATGCTCTTAAATGCGCCATCAAATACAATAATCACTTCGGGTTCTAAACCAATTCGCTTGCTGAAAACACGATAAACCGAAACAATATTCCTTTCCCAGCCCTGAGGGGGATTATAACAGGGTAGGATCAGAGATAATGTCATCAGGGCGCAAAATTATGTTTCTTCTATTATTACTTCTTAAGCAGTGCCTCCCGCAGTCGGTGACATGCATATCAAACGTTGAAAACAACAGGGTTATTACATCTGCTCCTTACTACCATTGCATACCGGGATATGCGCGTTGCATAAACTGAAGCTCTGCCAATATATAGCCAAGGTGCTCAGTGTGCCTTCCTTCCTTGCCCCCCTGCTGCATCCATGTGCCGGCAGGTGTTGTTATGGTTGCTTCCTCAAATATAACCTTCACTTTCTCTGCCCACTGCGTATGCACCACAACCAGATCCGGGGCAACCCCTGCTGCCTGCATTTCCTTTTCATAATCCGTTGGTGTAAAAAGCTCTCCGGTAAACATCCAAAGGTCATTAACGGCATGCTGCATTTTGTTGTGGCTTTCGTCTGTGCCATCACCCAGCCTTATCAGCCATTCGCTGCTCCAGCGCATGTGGTAGGTTACTTCCTTAAGCGACTTTTCTGCCACTGCCGCAAGCGTAACGTCGCTACTCTGTTGCAGTGCTTTGAAATAATAAAAATGAAAAACATCTATAAAGAATGACTTGGCAACGGTATAAGCCCAATCAATATTCGGCTGCTCAAGCAAGAGGACATTTTTGAAATCCCAGCTATCTCGCAGGTATGCCATGCTGTCTTCATCAGCCTTAGTACCTGCTTTTACCAGATTCTGAATGGCAATAGATGTAAGGCAAGTATTCTTTTCAGCTTCCGGCAGTGCATTAAAAACATCTGCGGCATACTGGTAAAGGCTGCGTGCGCTGCCAAGGTGATCGAGCGCAGCATTGCTGAGCGCAATATCCTGTTCCAGTATCGGCCCGTGCCCACACCACTCACCAAGGCGGTGACCATTGATAAGGGCATCATCAGCAAGACGGAGTATGTATGATAAATTCATTTTAAGTATGGTATTAAGAAGTAATGCTCAGCAGCAACAGCAATTTGCTGTCAAAAGTATAAAATGAATGTGGATTGGTGAAGTTTAATGCAATTGTTATTATTAATGCTCACTTATGCCCACTTATAACGAACTGGTGGTTTCTGACAATCACACCATCTATTGTGGCACTTCACCCTTCTTCACCTGCACCGAGCCTTTCGGGTTGGTAATCTGGTACCACGAAAAATCCTGATTGGCCTCCAGGCCATTGCCATAGAGTACCTCGCCGCCAGTGGTGATTTTCACTGGTTTCTCTGTAAAGATTCGTTGAATTCGGTTGTTCCAGATGAGTTCTTCTGTATTCAGATGTTCGCCCTTGGTGGTAATAATCTGTACGTCTCCTGATACTATTGCATTGCCATCAAGATCGTAAATGCGGCAGGAGTCGGCAGTAAGAATGTTGTCCAGAGCACCACTGTCATTATAAAACTCGACCCGCAATTTCCGTTTGAAATCAGTGTAAGGAGGCTTGGCAGATTCGTTTTTTACGTATTCAAGTGCATATAAACGGGCCTTCACTTTACCGTTCTTGCTGTAGATGCCGGTTATGTTCTCTGCCCTGTCCTCATGAAAATTACCCTTGCTGGTGAGCAGCTTTATTTGGTTAGGGTCGTTTTTGCAAGAAGCGGTAGCGAGCAGTAAGAAAGCCGCCGGAAGAACAATGAAAATGGGGAAAATACATTTTGAATAAAGCCTATTCATATTTACGCGGGATAAACCATCTTTCATTAAACGTAAGACCGAGGCCAAATCTTACATAGTTCTGCTGAAGAAGATTATTTGCGGTTGTTCCAAGCCTGCCAATATCAAGTGAGGCATTCAAACGGGAATGAGACCTGAGTGAGCGCTTGTAAGGGAAACTGCCACCGAGAGTAAGACCGTAGCTTGGAATATCTGTATTGTTGATTTTAATGTAGTCAGCGCCGTAATAAATACCGAAACGGAAGGTAACTCTTGAAAAATAGTTCTGAATGTCATTTACATTCGGAGTAAACATACCACCTATTGCAATCTTGTAAGACTTTGCAGCAATGCCCAGGGCAAACGCCGAGTCTACTGTACTTCCAAATCCGGTCCAGTCAGAGGCAGAATAATCTATACCAAAACCCCATTTGTCTGTCTTTTCCAGCATCACACCGAAACTGTAAGACATAGGTAATTTAAGCTTGCCATTCTTATCGCCCGCATTATAGGTAGTATCATTTACCAGTGTATCACCAAAATTGTAAATAGAGATCTGATAGTTGTTTAATTTCTCATTGAGGTTCTGGCCAAGGGTAAGGGTACCTCCAAAACGGATGGTATAGGCTGAGTCGCGCAACTTGTGTTCATACATTACACCACCCTTCCAGTACGTGCCACCGATATGGTTATAACGCTCAAATTGAGACTCGTACGAACGGTTAATTGCCAGCGTGTCATCAGGTATCAAAGAAGTAAGAGACTGGAAATTGCCAAACAAATAACCGAAGTTAAAACCAACGCTCAACCCTTTGTACCTGTATGCTGCACCAATGTAAGCATAAGACAGTGAGCCCTGACCTGCATAAGAGCGAACTGCAGTACCCACTGGCGAAGCCGGCGCATATAGTGTATCCACCATTGCGTAATAAGTCTTAGACATAGGCCTCAAACCAAACGACATACCGGCGTTTTTGCCTAATGGAATACCGATGTTAAGATATGCGAGCGACGCAGTACCTGTAGAATATGATGATCCTGCAGCATTAGAAATAGTCCTTGTACTTGCACTAAGGCCTCCTTCAAACGTTGTGATGGCGAGCGAAGAATAAGACGCAGGATTATCAGAATTGATTAAATATGGGTCCTGAAAAGCGGAAGTAATACTCCCCATGGCCTTAATTGCTGTACTGTTACCATTCCACAACTCCCCTATTCCATACTTTGAATATGGGTTATTTTCCCGTTCCGAATTCGGATTGCTAATGGAGCTCGTTTGGGCAATTAGGACATTACTTGAGGTAACGAACAGAAATACGATCAAACATTTAGCGGGGAAATGAGACATTATAGTTTATAATTATGTTTAGCCCTTTGAGCAATAAGTCGGGGTCGGCAAATATCTGACTTTTTATCTTGTCAGCAAAGAATGGGGCATCTCCCCCC
>CAILMA010000784.1 GCA_903835145.1 uncultured Bacteroidota bacterium | reverse complement strand
TTTCCCATGGGTGAACGAAAATACAACAGCCCAATTCCTCTGCCGCCTGCCAAAAGGGGGCGAAAGAGGGGTCGCTGAGGTTTTTGTTATTAATATTAGAACCAATCTCAAGACCCGGCATTTTCAGATTGGTGACGCAGCGGTCCATTTCCTTAATGGCTGTGTCCACATCTTGCATAGGCACGGTTCCAATAGCGATGAAGCGGTCAGGATGGTGGTCAACACACTGGGCGAGGTGGTCGTTGAAGAAACGTGACGTCTCGAGCGCGTGCTCCGGCTTCGCGAAGTAGTTAAACAAAACCGGTATCGTAGAAAGTACCTGGATACCCACGGAATCAAGGTCCATTTCTTTCACCCGCACCTTGGGGTCCCAGCAATTTTGCTCTATCTCTCTGAATACCTTGTCGCCCTTTATCATGCGGGCGCAACAAGGTTTGTGGTGTTCCAGCCGGATGAACTCACCATACCCAAACTTTTGAAACCAGTTGGGTATGTGCTCCGGCATTATGTGGGTGTGTATATCTATTTTCACTTTCGCGAGTTTTTACGAATATGCTGAATTGCGAAAAACATTGCAAATCAGGCGTGCTAAAGTGCAAATTTATACCGGTACTACCAAAATTGGTTTGCGGGAATTTTGTAACAGGTGCTCGGCGAAACTACCCAGCAGGCGATTTTCGAAATTCTGGTGGCTGTGGGCACCAACAACCAACAGGTCAAAACTAAGTGTTGCGAGCATTTCATCAGACTTCAATTTAGGCTGACCGTATTCAGCGATATAATTGATATCCGCCCCGAAATATTGTTTGCACAAATCTGCAAGTTGCTGGTTTTCATTCTGTAGGGTCTCATTGATCTGGGTCTCAGCACCGGTTGTGGCATACAACATTGTTTCATCAATGATATGCAAAACGGTGATTTCTGGCGTTGTAAATCCCATTACAATGCTCTTCATACCATCAAGAATTTTCTCTGTGTAAGAACTTGTATCCAAGCAAATCGTGATTTTCATGGTGTCGGTTATTTATGTAAAGGTACTTACATAAAGCCGGCTGGCAGCTGACATAAATTAGTTTTCGGGAAAACAAAAATCACTATTTCAGCTGCCGCCAGATGCGACATGAATATGTACTAAAAATGAACGCACTTCCTAAACTGGACAAGCCAAACCCAAGGGGATAACCGCAAAGAAGGCGCAAAGTCACTTCATATCCTTTGCGCATTGTTTTGGCTTTGTTTTGCGCACTTTGCGGTTAAAGATTTTACCAAATTGAGAGCTACTGTTATCAGTAAGGGACTTTACCATAGAACAACACCCTACTCCAGCACTTACGGCTTGTAGCCGTCGGTTAAAGTCTTTAAGAAGGCTACAATATCTGCTTCCTCCTGAGGTGTAAGTTTTTGGTTGCCGGTTTCAGTATGGTCTATTGTAGGTTCGTATTCCGGAGCTGCAAAACCAGAGCCAGGAACGTCGCGGGTATTATAAAAGTGTACGACCTGCTCGAGGGTACTGAAACAGCCGTTATGGAAATAAGGCGCAGTAAGGGCGATATTGCGTAGCGTAGGCGTGCGGAAAGTGCCATAAAAATCGGAGTCGTTGATAATGGACCCTAAACCGAGGTCTATGTAGGACGACCCGAGTGGGTTGTACTGGCCTGGGATTGAATAATATGGGTTATCAGGATTTTTGGGTACACCATCGTTTTCATAGCTGAAGTCGGTAAACAGCACTTTGCCAGTTGCCGGATCTGGTGTAGTGAGGTGGCAATTTCCACACATTGCTTTAAGTGTATCGTTAAATAACTTCATGCCATTGAGCTCTGATGCCGTGAGGGTAGCCTGACCGGCAAGGTAGTAATCGAATTTGGAGGTAAATGCTGCGAAAGTATCCGACCTTTCGAACACGGCAATAGCAGTTGCAACATTATTAAATGCTGTATTTACGTCAGTGACTTCTCCGTAAACGGATACATAGGAGGGGTAATTTACCGAATTTTTCAATTTTGAAACCACCATAGCGGCGTTTAGGTTACCCATTTCCAGCGGATTAAGGAAAGGCTTTTGCGCCTGCTCTTCAAGCGAATTTACTCTACCGTCCCAAAAGAGACCGCCGATGTAGGAGGAATCATCAATGCTGTAATGAAAGGAGGGAACATATTTTGCATATAAAGCTGTAGGCGCATTCCGATTGCCGAATAAACCGGAAC
>CAILMA010000783.1 GCA_903835145.1 uncultured Bacteroidota bacterium | reverse complement strand
TTTGTGAAGTAAATACCTAATCCTATTAGTCGAAAGTCGAAAGCTGTTTTTACTTAGTCGAAAGCTTAATTAGTTAGTACAAAGTACTAATTACTATGTACTAAGTACTTATCAGAAGCAGTTAATACTTTTTTGAAAAATAACATATTATTTAATAATTTTTAAGTAAAACCTGCTGATGGCGGGTTTTGCTGTTTTTATGGGAGGGGGTGGTTGGTTCCTTAACAATTATATAATGCGATATTTTTTTTGGTTGGGCGGGAGTGAATTAATATTGCACTGGATCTAAGAGTAAAATATGGAAGTGTTTCCGGGTAAAGTACTGATAGTTGATGATGAGCCGGATATAGTAGAGTTCATCAGTTATAACCTTAAGAACAAAGGCTATCTCATTTCGACAGCAAACGACGGTGTTGAAGCAATAAGAAAAGCAAAAGAATTCAGACCAGATCTTATTCTTCTTGATATAATGATGCCTAACAAAGACGGGCTCGAAACTATCAAAGAATTGAGGATGTTGCCTGAGTTTGAGGACACCGCTATAATTTTCCTCACTGCATTGAACGATGAGAAGTATGAAATTGAGGGCCTCAAGATCGGCGCTGATGATTTCATATCTAAACCAATAAAGCCTGAGTTGCTCGCTACAAGGATTGCCTCTGCATTACGCAGGTTCAGGAAGGACGATATACAGGAACAAAAAGTTACATTCGGCGACCTGGAAATCAACAAAACAAAATTTTCTGTTTACTATAAAGGCGACGAAATACTGCTTGCCAAAAAAGAGTTCGAACTGCTTTCTTTGCTTGCTTCAAAACCGGGGCGCGTATTTTTAAGGAATGAGATTCTGCAACGTGTATGGGGCACTGATGTAATAGTTGGAGACCGCACGATTGACGTACATATTCGTAAGATACGGCAAAAGGCTGGGATAGACCTGATTACGACGGTAAAAGGAGTAGGATATAAATTCGAAATGGATTAATTTTGGGAATGTCAATCCAGTTATTGTTTCATTCAACTTTAATCAACGTTTAGTATCATGTCGGTACTTGATACTAAAAATATCACACCAAGGTCGCTGTCCTTCTTCACGGCACTCGTAATTTCGGTAATAAATTCCTTGATGAGTCTGGCGGTGCACCCTCGCTGGTACACTCCATTCATCGTTTTTACGCTCACCTTCGTAATCATATACAGCCTGTATCATTACACGCTCCAGCGCTTTATATACCGGAAGATAAAGCTGATTTACAAATTCATTTACCAGACCAAGGCTACGAAGAAAGAGGAAATTTTCTATAAGCACATATTGCCTCAAAAGAGCATAGAGCAGGTAAGCGAGGATGTTGAAAAATGGGCGCGCCAGCGCAAGCAGGAAATTGAAGTACTGCAGGAAAATGAAAAATTCAGGAAAGAATTCCTAATGAACCTGGCGCACGAACTACGCACACCTATTTTTTCCATTCAAGGGTATGTGGATACTTTACTCAATGGCGCACTTGAAGATGGTGAAGTAAACAGGAAATTCCTATCTAACGCTAACCGCAGCATTGACAGGCTTGTAAGA
>CAILMA010000782.1 GCA_903835145.1 uncultured Bacteroidota bacterium | reverse complement strand
GGAAAACTTAGACTTTGTGAAGTAAATACCTAATCCTAAAACTTTTTATTAAAACAAGAATTTTCTAAAAAAATAAGGCTTCCAGAATCAAACATAAATCATCATAAAAAACTGATTTTCAATATTTTATAAAATCAAAAAACACAAGTTGATGACAATCAATTTACAGTTTGACTGCTGTCGTTCATAGCCTTTGTCATCAATTCTACATTTACATAACAATACAGCGAACGGATCACCAAGGCGAGAATAAAACACAAAAATCAAAAAAACCGCCAGTTGACGACAATCAAACAAAGCATTGATGAGGGTCGTTTTTAAAAGGTTCAACACTCGGTACTTTTACATCAGAAACAAAAACAATTATAAAAAGACTATAAAAACTAAACACTATGAAATTATATTTCGATTCTTACGCAGAAAAAGCACTCGCAAATGCTTACGAAATTGATTCCATCGCCGACTTCTTTTACTGCTCCGGCAAAATATCAGTAGAATGGATCATCGTCAAATCAAAATGTGAGGTTGAATTCTTAAATCTACTTTTCTCCTCTGCCTGAAGTACTTCCAACAAAAAAAAGTCAGACTAAAAAAATCAACAAGAACAACAATAAATAAAATAATTAATCAACCCATAAAAAACTAACAAAATGAACAAGAACATCGTAAACATCGCAATCGCAGTTATCGCATTAGGCTTTAACACAAATGCACAGGGTCAGGCTATCAAAGCATATGCCGGCAACACCGAAGCTGCAAAAGGACAAACCATAGTTAGCGGAACCTGGAAGGTAGTAACTGACAGTAAGAAAAACCTGATCATCGAAGATGCCAATAACACCGTGATCAGAGTCATAGCCGCACCAGACATGCCGCTGGCCGATGCCACTCAAATCAACTATCCAGTCGACCTTTCTGTTGACCAGGCTGGTAACCTGCATATTGCAGACAACATGGGAGCTGCAACCCAACAGATAGTGGCAAAAAACGACATCAACGCACAGAAGAAAAATACATGGACTGATCCGGATAGTGCGGAACCAACACGGACAGAACCATTAGCTGCAACTTCAAAACCAATGGTACAAGCTCACTAAAAATGTGAGCTTGCCACCCGGCGGGGAAAGCAGCACAATTCACAACATCACACACAAATTCATTAACTCATATAAAACAAACAAAATGAAAAAGATACTTATAAATCTCGCAATCGTCGTCGCAGCACTATGCAGCAGCACTATAGCCGATGCACAAAAGATTAGAACTATTGCCGGCACACCAGACTCAAATGGATACAGCGGAGACGGAGCAATGGCCATACACGCAATGTTGGGAGGCTCCTGGGGGATTGCCGCTGACGCAAATGGAAACATATTCATAGCCGACGACGACATGAATGTTATCCGCAAAATTCAACCAAGTGGTGAGATCTCCACAATTGCCGGAATGGCTTACCCGGGGTTCTCCGGCGATGGAGGACCAGCAACAGCTGCGCACCTCAACTACCCTTCTGGCCTGGCGCTTGACGGACACGGCAACCTCTATGTTGCAGACAACGGCAACTATGTTATTCGCAAAATAGATGCTGCTGGTGTAATAACTACTGTAGCAGGAACAGGCGTGTGGGGCTATAGCGGTGATGGCGGACTGGCAGTTTCAGCAAGATTGAATGGCTGTGTTGGCCTCGCATTCGACAGAACCGGCAACATGTACATTGCAGATGGCAATACAAGAATCCGCAAAGTGACTCCGGCAGGTTATATTTCAACAGTTGCAGGTGGTAGTATGTGGGGGTTCAGCGGAGATGGTGGCAGAGCTACCGAAGCAGCACTCTCCGGACCATGTGGTGTAAGTGTTGATACAATGGGCAACATATATTTCAGCGATCAGTTAAATAACGTAATCCGTAAAGTATCTGTATCTGGCATCATAACAACAATTGCTGGTACAACCTCAGGTGGCTACGGCGGAGATAACGGCCCGGCTACCCGTGCCAGACTCAACACACCAGGTGGCGTATTCGCAGACAACTCAGGCAACGTATTTTTTGCCGATGAAGGCAACAACCGGGTAAGGAAAATAAGTCCTGATGGCACCATAACTACAGTAGCAGGCAACGGAACATACGATTTTGCAGGTGACGAAGGTTTAGCCATCAATGCAGCATTGCGCTTCCCTTCAGCCTTATGCATGAACGCAGCCGGAAATATGTTCATCACCGACCGCAAGAACTATGTGATAAGAGAAGTCCTCAGCCCCGGTTCTGTTACAATAGGCGCATACCCAAACAATGAATTGCACACAGGTTCTGAAATCATCTTTACGGCTCCAGCTTCAATTACCGAATATGGTGTTGCGTGTCAATGGCAGCTGAACGGCATGAACGTTGGCGCTGGTGAATCAACTTATTCTAATCCTTCTATAAAGACCGGCGATGTAGTTACCTGCTCCTTAATTGATGTTATTGGCGGCGGTGCAGTGCTTGATATTTCCAACGCAATAACTGTGGTTGACGGGAGCCTCGAAACAGCTCAACTCGCATCAAAAAACACAAATCTTGACATCTCAGTTTATCCAAACCCTAACAACGGCAACTTTCAGGTAACTGGTTCATTCGCTTCTAAAATTGACGAAAACGTGAGCTATGGGATTTATGATGTAACCGGAAAATTGATCTATCAAGGTTATTCAGCTCCTCAAAACGGCAAAATCAACGAACAACTTTCTTTGAACTCACAATTACCAACAGGTCATTACATACTTCGTGCATCATCTCTGTATGCCGACAAGGAATTGCATTTCGAAATCAATAAATAAATACTATGCTGAAACTAAACGAGTAAGGTACCGTTTCAATTCAATTTGGAACGGTATCTTCATTTTATGTAAACCCTGAACTGAAAGACGTCAGTCCTTTCTTACTTTCGATAAAAAAAACTCACAACACTTAGCCATTCAAACAAAAACACTTGCTCGTTCAAACATTTACCTTCAACAAAGGTAAATTCCTCCTTTCGGCAAATGCCCTTGAAATATCCGGTTAATGCAGCCAAAACAAAAACACACTTCCGTCAACTATGTTGTCTGCTACATCTCAACTCAATTCTCGTAAATAGAGATCAATTAGCTGTTCAAACTAAAAAATGGAAAGACTTTGGGCGTAATCTATCCCAACGATGTTCCGGGTGGCTAAGACCGAAAAGGCCATAAAAAAACTGACCTCACACCTTCACCAAAGAAGATACAAGGTCAGTCCCGAAATAAGATGAACTACTAAATTTATTGGGCAAACGACGCCGCAATATTGTTTTATTACCAGCTGCCACCGGCACCACCACCATCGGTGCTGCCACCGCCAAAACCACCAAAACCGCCGAAGCCACCATCACCACCGCCGCTATCACCACCTCTGCCGCCGAAGCCACCACCAAGCATATTGCCGAGGAGCATACCAGTAGCAAAGTTGCCTATTCCACCGCCACCACCTCCGCCGCCACCCCTGCGGGAAATACGGAAAATGAGGTAGATAAAAATGATAATAATGATAATTGCTGTACGTCCACCGCTCCGGGAGCCTCGCCCTTGCTTCGCTTGCTTACCATCGCCCTGGTATTCATCCTTAGTAACGGCAATTATGGCATCAGCCACGTCGTTGAAACCTTTATAATAATCTTTGTTCTGAAACGCCGGAGCCAATTGATTCCTGAAGATCTGACCCGATTTAGCATCTGTCAATACCCCCTGCAGGCCTTTACCAACTGTTATCCACGCCTTATGTTTCCCATATCCATCATCAAGCGCAACAAGCAGCAACACGCCATTATTCTTGCCCTGCTCTCCGAGCCCCCAGGTGTTAAAAACGTGGACTGAATACTCTGATACATCATGCCCCCCAAGGTTAGAAATTGTAACAACGGAGATTTGTGTTGAAGTAGTATTGGAGAAATCAACCAGTTTTCGCTCCAGGTTGGCCGCTTCATCAGGGCTCAGCATATGAGCGAAATCATTTACCAGACGTGGCGGGTTTGGCTTATCCGGAAAATCTTTATCCGCCGCAAATACAGTAAACCCTATAAAAATACATGATATAGCCAGTAATAATATGCGTAAAGTCTTATTCATCATGTTTTTCATTTTCCGAAAACTATATCGTCAGGAAGTTCATTTTTCTTTGTCGTTGGGTCAACGGGGAACGATTCCGCAAGCGCGGCACCCAGCTTCAATAT
>CAILMA010000781.1 GCA_903835145.1 uncultured Bacteroidota bacterium | reverse complement strand
CTTTTTACCAGTGCTGTTTTATAAGCACCGCCATCGCCAATAATGTTTAGTTTAAAATTTATGCCGTCGGTTTTTAGCTGCGTTGCAATCTTTAATATGTCGCCGGTCCTTTTCTGGTATTCTGATATGCGCCCAACATAAACTAAACTGAGCACGTTATTCGCCTGTCCAACTCCCGGTGGTGGGGGTAGTTCTATGCCGCAGGGTATCGTAAATACTCTTTTTTTATCCAGATCGGGGTTTTGTTGGGCTGTTACTCTGTTTATTCGCTCTGAGACACAAACGAATATATCTACTTCTTTTTTGTATTTCTGCGCCAGCTGGTAGTAATGGGGTTCATCGGCATGCAGCACACCAACAAGCGGGTAGCTTTTGTGCAGCGCTGCTGCGGCTTGCCACACTATGCCATCGTCAGATAATATGATGGGTGTGCCAAGGGGAATGTTTTCTGTAATGAGGCTTTTGTAAATGTTAGCTACATAATCCGGCAAGCCGAATTCAAAATCGCGCCCCGCTTTTGCAGTTATAATTTTAATGTCAGACGGCGTTTTACGTAGCAATTGTAACATCGTTTCCCGGCCTTCGCCGGAGAAGAAACTAATTGTTGGCTCTACAGTAACGAAATAGACTTCAAATTTATTTTTTGAATAAGCTAAAGCCGCATCGGCCATCCACCGGGTAACACCACCCCTATGGTAAGGGTGGCACAAAAAAGCAATTTTTCTATCTGAATTCATTTCCAATTTGCCTAAACCTATTAAATTTCGTTGTTCTAACTCCCTGAAGCTGATTACTTTGTATTATACCATTTATTAAAGCAAATAATTCGCCAGGGCATGAAATCAAAAGGTCGTTTTCCGTCTATCATGTCGCGGGTATATTTCATGGTCTCAGCTGTGTTAAGAATCGTGGAGCCAAACTGGCGGCAAGCCAAGTCCATTTCATTCAGAAACCAGCTTTTCCCTTCCCCTTTCAGCCATAGTTCTTCAGGGGTTACAAACCCCATTTTGTCTTTTCGGTTTTCAATGGCTTCAGGTATTACATTGTGCATTGCTGCTCTAAGTATATGCTTTCTGATACCGTTTTTGTAAACAAAACGTTCCGGGAGCCCCATAGTGAACTCAACAAATTTATAGTCAAGAAATGGCGTGCGTGATTCTACACTCCAGGCCATTGAGTTATGGTCTTCATAACGCAGTAGGGCTGGCAAAGGTTCAGAGTAAAGTTGGCGGAAAAGGTTTTCCTGCAGGCTGAGTGCGTCTGATTTATAGATGCCGGCCGGCTCGGTTCCTTGTAAAAAATCAACCGTTCTTTTATTGGTTATCTGCACCTTTTTGGGCAGTATGCCAGTAATTGCTTTTCCAAAAGTTAGCTGCATAGCAGCCAACAGGAAGCCTTTCGGGATGCTGCCATTGGCTTTTTTGTAGTGATTTACCTCATCAATAAGCGCCAGTATTTTCGCTTTTTTCATGAGCCCGGTATAGTAGGGAATATCATTGCCGCCGTATCCGGCAAGTTGCTCATCGGCTCCCTGCCCATCAATCATCACTTTCAAGCCAGCCTTGTTGGTAGCCTTAAATACGGCCCACTGGCTGAACTGTGATGTGCTTCCGGTTGGTTCGTCCTGGTGCCAGATAAAGGAATCGATTTCTTCCTGCAGTTGTGTAAACGAGGGGAACGTACGGTGTGGGTGGGCATTGGTTTTTTTTATCACCTCTTCTGCAAACTTCCATTCGTCATATTTTGCGTTTTCGTAACATGCGGTTACAGTTTCCTGCCCGGCAAAGTCGCCTTTTGCTTTAAGCAGGTCGGCTGCAATACAAACAATACTTGATGAGTCAAGACCTCCTGAAAGACATGAACCGACCTTAACGTCAGACCTCAGCCTAAGGCTTACTGCATCGGTAAGTAACTTTCTGAACTGTCCAGCAGCATCGTCAAAAGAACCGGACCACTCAGCCGGTTTTAATGTATACCATTTTTTTATCTCAAAATCCAACGTGTCTGAATCGAGATTCATGTGTATATAATGGCCACAAGTTAAGCTGGTAATACCATTGTAAAAAGTACCATCGGTGTGGTCTACTGCTCCCGTGGCAAGAAACTGCCTTGCAAGGGTTTCGTTGAGGTCAACTTTGAAGTCGGGGCAAGTGCGTATTTGTTTTATCTCAGAGGCGAGATAAAGATTATCGTCATTTTTGTAATAATAAAGTGGTTTAACTCCAAAGCGATCCCTTACGGCATAGAGTTGGTTTTTCTTGTAGTCAAGAATCACAAACGCAAACATGCCATTGAATTTATTCAGGCAGTCGGGGCCCCATGTTGCCCATGCATGTAAAATAACCTCGGTGTCGGTAGTTGTATTAAAACGCTGTCCAAGTTTTTCAAGTTCAGCTTTTATCTCTAAGTAGTTATATACTTCCCCGTTAAAGGTGATTGCAAGCCCCGCTTCCCCATAGTTCATGGGTTGATGACCGCCGGGCGAAAGGTCGAGGATAGATAACCGGCGATGCCCAAAGCCGACTTTAAATTGTTGGCCGGTCTCTAATTTGTTGTATTTCCAGTGCTGTCGGGTTGAGTCTGCGGTGTCGTTGCCAGCCCAAACTATGGGCCTTTCACCGGGTATCCAGGTCAGAAATCCTTCATCATCAGGTCCTCTGTGTTTAATAATTGCACTTGCTTTTATCAGTTTTTCTGATCCCGCATCTATTTTCCTGTTGACTATTGAAAGGATACCACACATTGTTCTTTAATCTCGTTTTAGCAAAAAATATTTTAACCTGACGGCTGTAACCGGGCCAACAATTTTGGCCAGTGATCTGAAACCTGCGTTGCCCTTTATTTTAATGGGCCAGTAAATCTGCCTGGCTGTCATTAAGAATTGCGATGCAATTGCTTTTTCAAAATGACGTGTTACCCGCCATTGCTCAAAAAGGTACATACTAAGGGTTTGTTTATATTCAATCCCGCTAAAACCAAAGTTGTTCAGATCTGAATTAATCTTTTTCCTCAATTTGAGAATGTCAGATAATTTTTCGCCAGAACGGTTCACAATTCCAACACGAGCATCAATTTCGTGCTGCCGTATAAATGCAAATGTCTGATCCTGAACACCCAATAATTTTAGCCCTCTAAACAAACTCCTTACCACCAAATCAACATCCTGATTTACAATCAATGATTCATCATGACCCTTGATTTTCAATAAAAAATCTTTCCTCCAGACAAACGCATTTTGCGGAATATAGTTGCCCGCAAGGTAATTAATCAAATGAAGACCCGCTGCATCGACAGAGGTAATGACAGGGTATTTGTGGGTAAAAATAATGTAATTGGGGTTAAAATCAAATTCTGTGATCATCGTTTCATATAACCCGTAACATGCATCTATATCAGATTGATTATTGAGCAGTTTTATTTTTGCGGCGAAGTAGCCGGGACTTATACCATCATCTGAATCCAGATACATTATGTATTTTTTGCTTGCCAATTTCAGCCCGGTGTTTCGGGCTGCCGAAGCTCCGTTGCCTTCATTTTTTACAACAAGCACATCAGGGAATTCTTTTGAGATAAATTCAGTAGTACCGTCGGTTGAATTATCGTCAACAACAATTATTTCAATATCTATACCTGGATGATGTCGCTTATCAAGTGACGACAAGGTATATTTGATGAGATTTTTTCTGTTGTAAGTAGGAATAATTACGCTAAGTGCATGCATAAAATTGTATTATTGTCGCTGAATAACTTCATGACAAACAATCTGTTACGTTTTGCAAATATATAGATTGCAAAACTGAATAGCAACGAATTGATTAGAAATTGTTTTAGAAATGAAGTCTAAGTGACAGAAAATGTCTTAATTGCGCTTGTTTGTTCAGGTAAAGCGTAGTTTTAAACAGGAATAACAATATTATGCTTAGTAAAACGCCAATGACCGGAAGATACCTTCCGCCGAAGACATTGTGTTTCACCTTCGATGATGGACCCGGACTTGCAAGAGATGAAACCGGGAAAGGCCCGAAAACGGCTGCCATTGCCGAGTATCTCTATAACGAAGGTATTTG
>CAILMA010000780.1 GCA_903835145.1 uncultured Bacteroidota bacterium | reverse complement strand
CGATGCAGCTTACTCAGAAATGAGCAATGCTTGAAATTCCTCGAAATTGGACGATAGAATAAATCCATTTTCGGGTAGCTTGTAAGCTTTAGGTTCACCGTCAATCCAAATAGCGGTAAGAGGAATATCACCTCCAGCATTGATTGTAATAGGTAAATCATCATCGCCTGTTTTGTAGAACAAAGTATTTTCGCTAAGTTCGTAATTGCCGATTTTCATATATATTCCTTAAGTTGAGATTACATTACTATTTTACTCTATAGATTAAAATAATAATAGTTGTTTTTATACTAAATAAGAGTGATAATATACCCTTTATTAAGTATAAAGGAAATATATGAATGTAAGAAATAGAGGAACAAGTGGATACGTTCCAACACCCGAAGAAATTATTGTTAAGCGTGGCAATCTTTCACAATCGGCATCTGCATCATTGATATATACTACTCAAGCTCGATGGTCTGATTATGAAAAAGGCAAAAATAGGATGCACCCTGCGGTATGGGAGTTGTTTTTATTAAAAAAGGATAAGGATGCGACCAACGAAGAAAAATAGTATCGTTGCTGGCGCATTACGCCCTAACGTTGGCATATCAACGGATTATGCAAAGCCTATCGTCAATGAACTAGAGTTGATGTTTCGTGACGTTCGTAGAGAGTTAAAAAAGACTTTCAAAGAAGCTAATTATGGGCAAGCAATGGATTCTTCATTGGCTAGTCAATCTCGTATATTACTTAATTGGCTTTTAAAAAAGTGGCAGCCTAGATTTGATGAGATTGCCAAAAGTGCTACTAATCGTATGATTGAACGCACTCTAAAAAATTCAACGGTTACATTGCGTAATTCGTTAAACGAGGCATTACCTGATTTAAGCATAGATACTTCATTTTCAAATGAACAATTACAAGAGGTCATCAAGGCAAGCACATTAGAGGCTGCAAACTTGATTAAAATCATACCTTATAAGTTCTTGAATGAAGTGCAAGGTCAGGTAATGCGCTCCATTACAACAGGCAAAGGGATGGAAGATTTAGTTCCTTTCCTAACAAAGAAATATAAAGGCAACGTAAGACACGCAAGACTTGTTGCTTTAGACCAAACTCGTAAGGCTTATCAGTCTATTAATACAACTAGACTCAAGACTTTGGGTGTTAAAAAGTTCATTTGGATTCATTCAGGCGGTGGCAAAGAGCCTCGTGAATTGCACATTAGAATGAGTGGGAACGAGTATTCTTTCGATGACCCTCCTTTCATTGGTGTAATGTATGGCGAGGATGTTCATGGACTTCCTGGTGATTTACCAAATTGTCGTTGTATTTGTAAGCCTGTCATTAATTTTGATTTAGAGGAATAAACATGAAAGATAAAATGAACGCTGTTGAATCAGCTAATGCTTCTATCGGCTCTGCTGCTGGTATGGGTGAAGTATGTCAAGCGGAAGGCGTTTATACTTTCCGTTGTTTTGAATACGAAGGTGGTCCATTGCTTTGGGAAGAAAAGATTGATAACTTAGTTGTCAACGTAGGCAAGAATTTAATGCTTCAAACACTATTAACTGGTTCTGCTTATACTGTAACTGGTCCATATATGGGTTTAGTATCTTCAGTATCATTCACAGCTTTTGCTGCTACAGACACAATGGCATCACATACAGGTTGGACTGAAGCTGGTTCTACTAATGCTCCTACATTTGCTGCTCGTATTACTCCTAGTTTCGGTACTGCTTCATTGGGTTCTATCTCAACAAGCACTCCAGTTTCATTCACAATGACGGGCGCAGGTACTTTGGTTGGCGCATTTATTGTATTAGGTACAGGTGCAGTTTCAACTTTAATGTCAACGGCTGGTACATTGCTTTCTGCTGGTGCGTTCACTGGTGGCAATCAACCTGTAAACAGTGGTAACGTTGTTCAAGTTACTTACACATTAAGCGTATAAGGATAAAGTCATGTCATTTAAACGAGGCGATAAAGTTGTTCAAATTGTTCCAGCACCAATTGAAGGTGAAGTTGCTGGCTTTTCATTAGACCAAGACACAGGTGAAGTGATTGTATTGGTAGCTTATACCGAT
>CAILMA010000779.1 GCA_903835145.1 uncultured Bacteroidota bacterium | reverse complement strand
GTAAGCCCCAGTTCCTGCTGCAGCGATTTCAGTAGATTGAGTATCTGCGCCTGTATGCTTACATCAAGCGCCGAAACGCTCTCATCGCAAATAATCAAATCCGGCCGCACTGAAAGAGCCCGCGCAATACCTACCCGCTGCCGCTGCCCGCCCGAAAACTGATGTGGATATCGGCCGGCAGCATCCGCCGGCAACTGCACCAACGCCAGCAGTCGCGCCACCTCGGCATCTAACTCACGCCCTCTGGCTATCCCGTGCACATACATGGGCTCCCGGAGTATATCCCCTACCGTCATCCTCGGGTTCAGCGATGAATAGGGGTCTTGAAATATCATTTGTATCTTTTTTCTTACAGCTCGCCACTCCTTAACTGCCATTATTGCAAGGTCTTGCTGTTCAAATAATATTGCTCCTGCCGTCACCGGCAGCAGCCCTATCAGCGCCTTACTAAGCGTGCTCTTACCGCATCCGCTCTCCCCTGCCAACCCCAGTATCTCTCCCCTGTTTAGCGAAAACGAAACACCATCAACAGCCATTTGTATTCCGCCACCTCCAAATAGTCCCCCCTGCCGCGAAAATCCAACCTTTAGGTCCCTGACTTCCAGCAACACTTCGGCGCGTAACTGCACTTCATTTTTTTCCGCCATCGCATTGCTTACGTGCGCAAATCCGTTAGTCGACTCCATAAAATCCGCCACCGTAGGCAGTATACTGCCTTTTTGCTCAGGCGTTGGCCGGCAGGCAAGCAAGGCACGGGTATAGGCATGTTGTGGCGACTTTAGAAGAGTTTTCGCATCACCATATTCCACCACATCGCCTTTATACATCACCATTACAGCATCCGCTATCGTTCCGGCAAGCGCAAGGTCGTGCGTGATAAAAAGCATTGATGTGCCGTGCTCCTGCTGCAGATACTGCATGAGCCTTACTATCTCTTGCTGCACTGTTACATCAAGTGCCGTGGTAGGTTCATCTGCTATAAGCAATGTGGGGTTGTTACACATAGCCATCGCTATCATCACCCGCTGCTTTTGCCCTCCCGAAAGCTGATGTGGATATTTATGATACAGCACGTCAGGCTGTGGCAAATGTACTTTGCCCAGCCAACCAGTCGCTGCTATTTTTGCTTCCTTTCTCGTAATTTTTTGATGTGCCAAAATAGCCTCAAGTACCTGATCACCCACGCTCATCAGCGGGTTTAAAGCACTCATCGGCTCCTGAAAAACCATGCTTATATCCCGCCCCCGTGCTTTATTGGGCTGCAAAAGGTTGTAGGACTGCCCGTTTTGTTCGTGCATTATGCCGCGCGTATTCAGCTTGGCGCTCCCGGTTGCAATGGCATTACCCGGTAGTAGCCCCATAAGCGCAAGCGCAGTCACCGACTTCCCCGAGCCGCTCTCTCCTACCACAGCAAGTGTTTCACCCCTTCCTATTGAAAATGAAATATGCTTCACCGCCACCAATGACTGCTCACCCCGGAAAGAAATCTGAAGGTCATCAACTTGCAATATGGGTAGGTCTTCCGTCATTTAGAATCTCAGGTGCTTCACAGTAAGCCCTTCGTTTATCAATTGTTTGAGTGAATCAATGCCTATCTGAAGGTGTTTTTCAACAAAATTTTTGGTAACACTACTGTCGCCTTCCGCCGTCTTAATGCCCTCGGCCACCATGGGCTGGTCACTTACCAGCAGCAGTGCCCCGGTAGGTATCTTGTTGAAAAACCCTGTTGTAAAGATAGTCGCCGTTTCCATATCTATAGCCATGGCCCTTACCTTGCGCAGGTATTCTTTAAATACTTCATCGTGCTCCCAAACCCGCCTGTTGGTGGTATAAACAGTGCCCGTCCAGTAATCCATAGCATGGTCGCGTATAGTTGTTGAAATGGCTTTTTGCAGCGCAAAAGCCGGCAACGCCGGCACTTCCGGTGGAAAGTAATCATTACTGGTACCATCACCCCTTATAGCAGCTATCGGCAATATCAGGTCACCAACATTATTCTTCTTCTTTAAACCGCCACACTTACCCAGAAACAACACCGCCCGGGGGCTGATAGCCGATAGAAGATCCATCATAGTAGCTGCACTCGGGCTGCCCATACCAAAATTGATAATAGTAATGTCATTCGCAGTAGCACATTGCATCGGCTTATCTGCCCCCACTATTTGTACGCCGTGCATCTTCGCGAACAACGCAACATAGTTGCTGAAATTACACAGCAATATATACTTCCCGAAAGCTGCCAATTCCTGGCCGGTATACCGTGGCAACCAGTTCTCAACTATTTCCTGCTTGGTTTTCATCATGTAAATTTAATTTTAATTGTACGCTCAGCACAAAATAGTACATTATCTCTCTATGAATGTTAGTAACGAACTTACTTCATTTACTACTCCAACAGCACTACAAGTTACTAATAATAAAAGAATTTTTCTCAGGCTTAATGTTTGAAAAAAATGCATAAAAGCTACCTCAGTATCCCGTTTGCATTCAATTTCCCTATCAAAAGGTTAAGAAACTGCAAAAATCTCCCATTTCTTTTATGGATATATCCCCGCTTTGTCTCACCTTTGTAATGCAGGTAATATTCCTATGCCCAATTATTAATAATGAAGCGCTTCGCACTGTTCATATTCCTATTTTGTCTCCTACAAGGTACTGCAATCGTATGTAAAGCCAGCCATATCTTCGGTGGCGAATTACTCTATACCAATATATCGGGCAATAACTATCAGGTTACACTTACACTTTATGGCGACTGCGGAGCTTCTGCGAGCATCTTCAACACACTCACCGGTGCAGCACCCCAAATATACATCTTAGACAATACGTCATTAAAAGACTCCCTATACCTCACTTACGATGCCACTTCAGGCACCGAGGTATCTCCGGTTTGCCCCTCCCAAATAAGCCAGACCACTTGTAACGGAGGCACACTACCCGGGGTAAAACGCTTTATTTATACTGGCAATATCACCCTTGGCTATACTGCTACCAATTGGCGATTCGTGTTTGCAGGCAGCTTTCGTGCCACTTCAACAGGCTCTGTTGCGGCAGGCCGTAGCAGTAATATCACCAACGTAGGTGCTAATACCATTATGGAGATTTCTGCATCCCTCAACAACACCAATGGCCCTAATTCTTCCCCCCATTACTCCACCATACCTACACCATTCTATTGTGTAAATGTGCTCGAAGAGTACAACCAGGGCGCCTCTGACCCCGACGGCGATTCTCTTTCATTCAGTCTGGTGCCAGCAATTGACGCCAATTCAGGCACTTCAGTTAGCTACAACGCACCGTTTACACCCACAAACCCGCTTGCAACAACTGGCGGTGGCTACCTGTTTAACTCCCTCAACGGGCAAATGACCTTTACCCCCAATATCATACAGGACGCCCTGATAGTAAATCAGGTTTCTGAATACAAAAAAGGTGTATTGGTGGGTACCAGTGAGCGGGAAATGACCTTCATTGTAAAAGACAATTGCACAGGCACTGCCCCATCGGCATCTATCACCAGCCTCAATGGTGCTACACTTTCTACTGATGCCAGCGGCAACGTAGTTAATATCTGCAAAGGGGCACCCCTCGTCACTTTTAACATCACCATCAATAATCCGGATGGGGATACTACATTCCTTACTTCAAGCGGTGTACCCGCCTCCGCGAGCCTCACCTTCAGCAACAATGGAACACCCTATCCCGGTGCTTCGTTTTCATGGAGCACGGACACGCTATCGCCCGGCATTTATTCCTTCTTCCTGCAAATCAAGAATAACCATTGCCCCGTTTCAAATACGCAAACAATAGCCTATACAATTCATGTAGTTAATTTCCCAAGCATACGCGAGGTACTTGTTGACCCAACTCAGTGTATCCACCAGGCCGCCGTAAACTATGATATCACCTGGGGTTTCCTTCCAAGAACCATCAAAATCGTGCAGGGTGGCACTGTTATTAAGACCATTATTGACTCCACCGGCAGCGATAGCGGAGCCGTAATCAACGATAGCCTTCCGGCTGGTAATTACATTGCTATTGTAAGCTCAGATTCTATTTGCTCAGCTTCAGTTTCCTTCACTGTCGCGGATAGTGGCTCGCTGACAGTGCCCGATACGAGCTTCTCCTTTTGCAAAGGCGACCCATCATCCATGCTCTACATCACACCATTGTCCGCATCAGCTTCGGTCAATTGGTATAGTACCGACGGCACAGCCCTCTCTTCACCACCAGTCGTCAACACTTCATTTGCCGGCACGTATAGCTGGTATTTTATAGAAAATTACAAGTCTTGCACATCTGGCCCGGTAAATGCAACAGCAGTCGTGCATAACCTGCCCAATGCACAGGTGATAGATATTCCTTCCGTAGTTTGCTACGGGGACAAAGTCTATCTTAAGGCTTCTGGCGGAACACAGTATACCTGGACACCAACCGACATAATTAGCTCCGATACCGGAGGCCAGTATGTTGTTGTGCTTGCACCATTGTCTTTGTATGTAAAAGTGACCGACCAAAACGACTGCTCCGACACTACAAGTATCACGTATTCTGACATTCAACGGTGCTGCAATATGTCATTCCCCACCGCATTCACGCCGAATAACGATGGCCATAACGACGGCTTTAAGGTAGTTACCTATGGCAACATGCTCTACTTCAACATTTCTATTTTCAACCGTTTCGGTCAGCTGGTTTTCACATCAAACGACCCAAAAAAAGAGTGGGATGGCACATTTGAAGGTATCCCCTGCGAACTGGGTTCCTATTTTTATTTCGTAGATGCCAAATGCCTCACCGGCCCCAAGAAATTTTATCAGGGCGACATCACACTCATCCGTTAAAAAACAAGATCAGATGAGCGCAACAGCTACCCGCACCACTATTGTGCCAGTAGCCACCTTTAACTATGCGCAAGCATGTTGAAATATTTATTTTTTATTTCCTACTTTTTACTTTTTAGTTTTCCCTACCTTTGCACCCCCAAATAGGGAGTTCTTTACTCAAAATATGATTAGCCGTAGAAATATAAGGGTGAAGGTGATGCAGACTTTATATTCTGTTGCATCGTTTGAAAAGGCGGAGCTGCAAAATAAAAAAATGCTTGCCCGCATGTTAAATGAAAAACTGGACCAGGTTCTGGATGTGTTTACAGTTTGTGTGCTATACCCCCTCAAAGTTGCTCAGTATTCCGAATCAGACTCTATCCAGCGCTCTTCACGCTACCTCCGTACCACCGATGATATGAATGTAAATGTGCGTATCGCAACAAATACATTCGTTACACATATCCTTCAAAAACCATCGCTGCAGGAAAAAATTAAGAACGACCACCTCGAAAAATATTTTGATGCAGACTGGATCAAGAAAATATACCAGAGCCTGCTCAAAAGCGAAGAATACACCCAATATACCGAAAACCCATCCCCTACCCCCGCTCAGGATAAAGACATTATCCAGTACATATGGGAAAAACTCATGGTTGCCAATGAAGGCCTCATGGATACTTTCATTGACGAGCTGCCGGGCTGGGAAGACAATAGCGAACTTATCGTTATGTTGATGCAGAACTTCTTCAAAAGCAGCAACAAGGTTGATTTTGCAAAACTCCTTTCAGCTGAAAAGAAGAATTATGCCCACGAATTGCTGCTCGCCGTTATAGAGCAGGAAGAATACTGCCTGGAGCTCATAGAACCAAAGCTCACCAACTGGGACAAAGAACGCGTGGCACTTATTGATATGTTGCTGCTCCGTATGGCCGTTTGCGAATTCTTATACTTCCCTACTATACCTACTAAAGTTACCATCAACGAATATATCGATATTGCAAAACAATACAGTATGCCACAAAGCGGGCAGTTTGTAAATGGTGTTTTAGACAACCTGCTAAAGGAACTGGAAAAAGAAAATCAGATAAGAAAACAAGACAGACCCGGTAAATAGTTAATTTGCACTTCAATGAAACGCATTTCTCTTTTAGTTTTACTCTTCCTGGTGGCCTGTAAAAGCAATACAGATACCAATAACAAGGGACAACTGCCAACAAGCCTGGTGAACAACCCACGTTCCGCAAACGGAGTAGATAACGAATCTGCGGCACTAAAGCCAACTATGGATTTCGCAGATACACTGCACGATTTCGGCACCATTCATCAGGACGAGGTAGTCAACTACGAGTTCTCCTTTACCAACAACGGCAAGTCACCCCTCGTTATCTCCTCGGCAGCTGGTTCTTGCGGTTGCACAGTTCCTCAATACCCACATGACCCTGTTCAGCCGGGTAAGACGGCTATAATGAAAGTCACCTTCAACTCATCAGGAAAACAGGGACACCAGGAAAAATCAGTGACCATACACACCAATACGCTCAGAAGCACTCACATGCTTTATATTAAAGGTGAAGTACTTACAGATAAAAAATAGAAAAATAAAATCGATTGCATTAAAAATATTTCTTAATCATAACAATAAAATAAAAAATGAATATCGCAACTTTAGTATTGCAGGCAGGCGCTCAACCGGGCGGCAACCCAATGTTGACCTTCCTATTTATGGGTGGTATGTTTGTTGTAATGTATTTTTTCATGATACGCCCGCAGCAGAAAAGAGCAAAAGAACAAAAGAAATTTGCTGATAGCATGAACTCCGGCGAATATGTTGTAACCACTGCAGGCATACATGGCACTATTCAGCGCGCTAACGAAGATGGTACACTTCAGGTTGAAATCGCCAGGGGTACTTTCGTTAAAATTGAACGTTCAGCCGTGTCTATGGAGCTCACCGCTGCAAACCGTAAAAAACTTGATGCTGCAAACGGTATTACATCCGTGGCTTCTAAATAATTCTTCAGAATGTATCTGAAATATAAACCTGCTGCCTGCTATTTTCGCGGGCAGCAGGTTTACTCATTTTTATAACCGGCAAATTTATGTGCTACCTTTGCCAGAAATAAACTGACGCATAGATGCTGCATGTGGGTATTACTGGAGGTATAGGTTCTGGCAAATCAATTGTTTGTCAGGTGTTCGAGTCACTCGGGGTGCCTGTCTTTAACGCCGATAACGCCGCTCGCCACCTCATGGAGCACGATGCGGTTATAAAGCAGGGAGTGATAGACACTTTAGGGCCAGATGTTTACCGGAATGGCAAGCTGGACAAGGGCAAAATTTCCACGGCAATCTTTAACGCGCCGGAAAAACTGAGGCAGTTCAATGCACTGATTCACCCCGCTACTATCGCTTACAGCCGCGCGTGGATGCAGCAACAAACCACCCCCTATGTGCTTAAGGAAGCAGCCATATTATTCGAATCCGGCACCAATAAAGAACTCGATTACATTATTGGTGTGACAGCCCCGCAGGAACTCAGAATTAAAAGGGTAATAGCACGCAGCGGCCACACCCGCGAAAAAGTACTCGCCATCATAGCCAGCCAGATGGACGAAAACGAGAAAATGGCGCGCTGCAATTCAATAATCACCAACGACGATCTCCAACCCGTCATCCCGCAGGTACTTGCACTGCACAAGGCACTTTGCGAAACGGAAAGCCATTAATTAGCAGTTCTTATACCCTAACCTGGACATTCCAGTCCGACTACCGACTACACGGATATTGTATATAGCCTCCAACACCCACATCTATAGTTCTT
>CAILMA010000778.1 GCA_903835145.1 uncultured Bacteroidota bacterium | reverse complement strand
TATTACAAAATAATTTGGTGTACTTTATTTAGTCGGGATCACTTAGTTGATTTTTCCAATTATTGTTTCTAATTTTAAGCATCCCATTATTGTTTCACACTATTATTTATTCCAAATGAAGAGATTTGCTTTTTCTACTGCAGTTGTTGTTGGGCTTTTTTTAGTGAATAGCACATTTGCACAGGGGTTTAGAGTACCCGCTAACTATGCTTTCGATTCGAAAGATAGTTACCATAAGTACGACAAAGACATCATTCGTTTCGCAAACTGGCTTGAAAAAGTTGCGCCCGGAGACGAGGAAGGCAATGTAAAGCGAGGTGGTCGTTTCTTTGGAGAATGGCTGTCAGGTTGCAGTTATGTTCAGTTTCGGTCTAATGTACGTATCGACGGTATGATGAGTGAGAGCCGGCAGTATATGCTGTATTATGAGGCAGGATGGGTGCGCTATGCGCTGAAAAACCAGCCGAAACCAGACAAACAGCAGTGTGCGTATGCCGGATTGAAGATGGTACTTAAAGTATATGCTGAGAACCGGGGACAAAAGAAAGATGCAAATCTGGATGAATTGCTCAAACTTGAAGATGATGGGAAGCTGAAAAGCTGGGTTGACGATAAAACTGATTAATATTTTAATGTAAAAAAGAAAGAGCGACTATTTTTAGCCGCTCTTTCTTTTTTAAAAATGGACGTAGTTAATAAGTGATTACCTGCTCTTCAACAACTTCAGGCATTTTCCTGAATTCGTATTGCTGGTTCCGGAGTTGTGGTTCAAAACCGGCTTCTCTTATTGCTTCCTGTATGCCTTTTGCAGTAAAACGGTGCGGTGCACCAGCAGCACTTACAACATTCTCTTCAATCATTATAGACCCGAAATCATTAGCACCGGCATTTAGGCAAAGCTGAGCTACTTGTTTGCCTACTGTGAGCCACGACGCCTGTATATTCTTTACATTTGGTAGCATTATGCGGCTTAAGGCTATCATCCTTATGTATTCTTCTGGCGTAGTGAGGTTTTTCGTGCCCCGAATTTTTTGTAGCAACGTATCAACGTCCTGGAAAGTCCAAGGAATAAAGGCGATGAATCCCTTGGCTCCTTCTGGTTTCTTAGCTTGTACTTCCCTTAGCTTCACGAGGTGTTCAAATCGTTCTTCTATCGTTTCTACGTGACCAAACATCATTGTGGCACTGGTCGTTAGCCCAAGTTTGTGTGCCTCGGTCATTACATCGAGCCATTCCTGAGCACCACATTTACCGTTCGATACCAGTCTTCTCACCCTGTCGTTTAATATTTCAGCTCCCGGACCAGGCAAGCTATCCATGCCTGCTTCCTTAAGTGCCTTCAACACTTCATGATGCGTGCTCTTTTCCAGTTCGGTGATGTGAGCCACTTCTGGCGGTCCGAGTGCATGTAGTTTAAGGTTAGGGTACAGTTGTTTTAGTGTACGGAAGAGGTCAGTATAATAAGCAAGGCCAAGACCAGGGTGGTGTCCTCCCTGTAACAATAGTTGTTCGCCACCATAGCGGAAGGTCTCTTCTATTTTAGCCTTATAGGTTTCAATGTCCGTTACATATGCCTCCGGGTGACCGGGCACGCGGTAGAAGTTGCAAAATTTACAATTGGCTACACACACGTTTGTAGTATTCATGTTCCTGTCAATGATCCAGGTCACCTTGCCGTGTGGTACTTGTATTTTTCTTAGTTCGTTGGCTACATAGGTTAGTTCTGCGAGTGGAGCGTGGTTAAACAAATACACACCTTCTTCAATACTCAGAAACTCAAAGCGCATAGCCCGCGCATACAATTCAGATAGTTGCATTCTGCAAATCAATTAGGGCGTAAAATTACGGAATTCAATGCTCTATATTGATAGGTAATTATAATGCCGATATTGCACAGACCCTAACTATCCGATTGTTGATCCGCTGGTTCGTTTTCAGCAGGTGGTGCAGGAGGTACCACTATTGGTTTCGCCTTTTTCATGGTGTCATCAACTCCTATCAGCAAGCCCCAAGCCTCCAGACCTTCTACTCTTTCGCAAATTAGCTTTGTAATGCCTACCAGTGGTATAAACAAGAACATGCCGGGTATTCCCCAAATGAATTCCCCAATTACAACAGCTACAATGGTGATAAATGGGTTCATTTTTACCCTGGAGCCCACAATTTTCGGAAGCAGAATATTCGAGTCCAGGAAGTGGAGTATGAACATACCGATACCCACCTCGCCAGCAAGCTGGGCGGTAGTGTTGGCAAAGGTTACAAACATAATGAGCACAATAGAACTGTAAATACCAATATATGGGATAATATTAAGCACGGCTGCCAGCACACCAAGCAATATCGCAAAGGGCACGTGCATGAACATAAGTAGTACACTGTTTGCCACACTCATAATCACCATTTCCGTAAGAAGTCCAACAACGTATCCGTTAATCATGGACTTAGTTTCCATTATTACTTCTTTTACCTTGGTCTGGTACTCTTCGCTAAAAAGCTGTTGCGTAAACTTGAGTAGCAGTTTGTGGTGGTAAAGCATGAAGAACGTAAAGATGATAACAAATATGGCCAACAAAAGCACACTGGTCATTGACAGAAACACGTTACTTACACCCTTGGCCGCCGATTCAACTACTCCGTTCAGAGATTTATTGATGTAGTCGGTTTGTTGGGCATTGTTAATGTGCATTTTATGAGAGAGCCAATGCTGCAGATTTGCAAAAATGACGGTGAAGCGGACTTTCAGATCAGGGAAGTCTTCAAAAAACAGCACCAGCTCGCTGGATAGGAATGCGAATAAACTGGCAAGTGCCCCAAGGAAGATGGTTATGCATGTGATGGCCGACAACGACCGGCCGAAATGAAATTTTTCCAACAAAAATTTGTGGATAGGGTACAGTAATATGGAAATAAGTAGTGCGAATACCAACGGGATAAAAATGTCCCGACCCTGTATCAACAAAAACAAACCCAGAATGATGGATAAGAGACTAAAGGAAAGGCGGGCATAAAACGGCAGTTTTATTGGCTGTAGATTCATTTTTTTATTTTATCGGGTTGAAAAACTAAATAATTGACTTTTGATGAATTTGTTTCAATTGTAGTCAAACTAACCAAACCTAATAAAATTGTGCCACAGTAGCAAAATTTTTGCGCGCCGGCACGCAGCAACTGTTTTTATGCTAACTTGGCGGTAGTTGTAATAAGTATGCTTGAGCCATTTTTTAAACAGGGGTTAGTGGAAGCTGGGTGCGATGAGGCTGGCAGGGGCTGCCTCGCTGGTCCTGTTTTTGCAGCGGCGGTTATACTTCCTCAGGATTTTTACCATCCACTGCTTAACGATAGCAAGCAAGTAACGGAGGAACACCGAGCGCAATTGCGCCCTATTATTGAAAATCAGGCACTTGCATGGGCGGTAATAAAAATTGACCACGACGAGATAGACAGGATAAACATATTGAAGGCATCGATGAAGGGAATGCACATGGCGATAGACCAGCTAATGCCAAGGCCGGAACTACTTCTAATTGATGGCCCCCATTTCCCGCCTTACTTTGGGATTGTACATGAGTGTATAGTGAAGGGTGATGGTAAGTATGCCTCAATAGCAGCTGCCAGCATACTGGCGAAGACCCATAGAGATGAATATATGATAGGGCTACATGAGCAATACCCGCAATACGGATGGGCTGATAATAAAGGATATGGAACCTTGCTACACAGGAAAGCGATTTTGGCCCACGGGCTTACTCCCTACCACCGGTTGTCCTTTAAAACCGGGACTGATAAGTTGCAGGAGGAAAGTGCCTGAGGTTACCACCCGCTATCGGTTCAATATCACGAATCTTGCTTTAAAATTGTAAATTGCGCCCATGTAAGTCTTCTGTGTGACTGCAAGGTCAGTTTCCTGTTAAAACAGTTCCAAACTGCTCACGATGGTGTGTTTGGAATCTTTTTGCAGGCAAAGGAGAGGTTGAGCATCCGTTAAGCGGAAACCCCAACGGAGAAAACAAGTGTGACCGAAATTTTTAGATTTTTTTGACTTTTTATGATAGCCTGACATACAGGTGTTTGTGCTTTTTAATTTTTTGAGATTTTTATGGAATACAATTTTTCTGAAATAGAACAAAACTGGAAAAAATACTGGATTGATAATAAAGTATACAAGGTAGAGAACGACACCTCGAAGCCCAAGTACTACATACTGGATATGTTTCCTTATCCGAGTGGTGACGGTCTGCACGTAGGGCATCCATTGGGTTATGTTGCCTCTGATATTTATGCCCGTTACAAGAGGCTCTGTGGTTACAATGTTCTTCATCCTATGGGATTCGATTCCTTCGGGTTGCCAGCGGAGCAGTATGCACTGGAAAAAAAGTTGCATCCGGCGGTTACAACTGAAGTAAACATTAAACGATACAAAGAACAGCTCGATAATATTGGTTTTTGCTACGACTGGGATAGGGAAGTGCGCACGAGCGACCCCAACTACTATAAGTGGACACAATGGATTTTCCTGCAGTTGTTCCACAGTTGGTACAACCGAAAAACCGATAAGGCTTGTAAAATAGACGAACTGACAGCAATATTTGAAGAGGAGGGCAATCAAAGTCAACCTTGTCCTGCTGATGATAAATGTATTTTCACTGCTCAGGATTGGAGCAATATGTCTGTTACAGAGCAAAGGGGCATTATTATGAAATACCGCCTTGCCTATCAGGGTTATGCACAGGTATGGTGGTGCGAGGCACTGGGTACCGTGCTGGCCAACGATGAAGTTGTGAACGGTGTATCAGAAAGGGGAGGACATCCCGTGGAGCGAAAAAATATGCGCCAATGGTTTTTGCGCATTACAGAATTTGCTGAACGATTACTCGCGAGCCTGGACACACTCGACTGGAGCGAACCGATGAAGGAAATGCAACGCAATTGGATTGGGAAAAGCAATGGTGCTGAGGTGAAATTCCAGATTTTGACTGGTGCGCCGGCAGATGCTGACGTGCACCAGGTAACTGTGTTTACCACCCGTCCCGATACCATTTTTGGCGTTGATTTTTTGGTGCTTGCTCCCGAACATTCCTTAGTTGCTCAAATAACCTCCGATGCCCAAAAAGCAGAAGTGGACAAATATGTACAATATGTAAAGAGCCGCTCTGAGCGGGAGCGGCAGGCTGAAGTGAAGCTGATTACGGGTGCCTTTACTGGTGCCTATGCTATGCACCCGCTTACCAATAGTCCGGTTCCGGTTTGGATATCAGAATACGTGCTGGCCAGCTACGGCACTGGTGCTATTATGGGTGTACCATCAGGCGACGAGCGCGACCACCGATTTGCAAAACATTTCAACATCCCGATTACGAACATATTTGGTGATAGCTACACTGGCGGAGAAGCCTACAGCGATAAAGCAGGTACCATTCAGAATAGCGGCTTCCTTTCGGGCTTAAGTGTTGCAACTGCGGCAGAAGCAGCTATCTCTACGCTTGAAAAGCTTGGGGCAGGCAGCCGTCGCATCAACTATCGTTTGCGCGATGCTGGTTTTAGTCGGCAGCGTTATTGGGGCGAGCCTTTTCCTATTATTTATATAGATGGTGTGCCTTATGCAACCGATGAAGCACCGATAACTGCCGACGCGACACTCAGCAAGTTGCCGGTAGAGTTGCCATGGGTGGAGAGCTATGGTCCTGGCTCGGAAGGGCAGGGGCCACTGGCAAATATCACGGATTGGGTGAATGTGACCTCACCCCCGGCCCCTCTCCACGAGTGGAGAGGGGAGCAATCTTCTAACGCTGGCGCGTTAGCGGACAACGATCACCGTCCAATTTATAGTGGCATTCCTCGGTATATAATAAAAGTAAGACATTCGTTCGAATCAGCAAGAACAAACCGAAGAAACCTTACAGAGTCTGAGGCAATAGTATGGGCCAATATCCGGGGCAATAAACTGGGAGCTAAATTCAGAAGGCAACATCCGATTGATGCTTACATAGCAGATTTTATTTGCCTCCAAAAGGCTTTGATTATAGAAATTGATGGGGAATACCACGATAATGAAGAACAACAGAAGTTAGACAATGAAAGAACCCGGGTATTAGAAGAAATAGGTTTTAAAGTGATAAGATTTACCAATGAGCAAGTTGGCAAACAATTGAATGAGGTACTATCAGCAATAAGAAAAGAACTTTCAAGTCGTCCCAACCTTTTAACAGATGCCGTTGCTGACTCTGACAGTGAATTTCATGTCACCTCCTCTCCACTTGTGGAGAGGGGGCCGGGGGGTGAGGTCGCTCAACGAGAAACCAATACTATGCCCGGCTATGCCGGCAGCAGCTGGTATTTCTTGCGATATATGGACCCGAACAACACGGCTGAATTTGCCTCGCGTGGTGCCACTGATTACTGGCAACAAGTTGATTTATACGTTGGCGGCACAGAGCACGCTGTAGGGCACTTATTGTACTCACGTATGTGGACAAAGGCTTTGTGTGACCTTGGTTTTATTGGCTTCGATGAGCCTTTCAAGAAACTCCTCAATCAGGGAATGATTCAGGGAAGCTCAAGGTTTGTGTATAGAGTTGGTACAGACAAATTTGTTTCGGCGGGTTTGGCTAAAGACTATGATGGGGTGCCAATGCGTGTTCATGTTGATTTGGTTGATGGTTTGGAACTGGACATGGAACGCCTTAAAAATTGGAGACCGGAACTGGCAAATGCCACATTTGTAACCGAAGCTGACGGGCGCTTTTTGTGCACAGCCGAAGTTGAAAAAATGTCTAAGTCGAAGTACAATGTTGTGAACCCAGATGACATTGTGGCCAAATATGGTGCAGATACCTTCAGGATGTATGAGATGTTCCTCGGGCCAATAGAAATGAGTAAACCTTGGGATACAAAGGGTATAGAAGGCGTGCATCGTTTCCTGAAAAAAATGTGGCGCCTTTATGCTGATGAGCAAGTGGGTTGGGTGGTTACTGATGACGCGCCTACCGATGCCGAGCTGAGAATACTACACAAAACGATCAAGAAAATTGGTGAAGATATAGAACGGTTCTCCTTTAACACGTCAGTGAGTCAGTTCATGATTACTGTAAACGAACTAAGTACGCTGGGATGCCACAAAAAGGCGATTCTTGCGCCACTTGCCGTTTTAATATGCCCGTTTGCGCCGCATATAGCAGAAGAACTCTGGCACAAACTTGGGCACACTACTTCCGTTGTTGGTGCTGCTTTCCCTGTTTTTGAGCAGAAATACGTAACCGAGAACACGAAAGTATATCCTGTGGCAATAAATGGTAAGACCCGTTGTGAAATGGAATTTGCATTGGATGCACCTCAGGCTGAGATTGAGAAAGAAGTATTGGGCAATGAAATTATAATGAAATGGACGGAGGGCAATGCGCCTAAGAAATTCATTTATATTAAGGGTAAAATGATCAATGTAGTAATATAATTCGTAGTGCTGATTCTTACTTTCCGGTAACAACTTCGGAGCTATTTTCAGGCGTTGAAAGGGCAATGGATAGCAAGTAAATTACATTTGCTGGTTAGATGCTATAGAGGTATTATTTTTTAAATACTGACGGAAACGCTGGCTGTGCTGTTGCCGCATTGCTGTTGCTGTTAGCGGGCTGGCTTTGCGAGGCGGATAGGCGTCGGCGGAATAGCTGCATAAACTTTACTATTTTTATCGCCGGTTTAACCCATTATATTCATGAAAAAGTTGTTTTTTACCTTATCGGTTTTGCTTTGTGGTGCCAGTGCTATTGCGCAGAAAGACAATCTTGAGCGCCTGCTGATAGAGGGGAATGTTTTTAAGCTAAAAGAAATTGTATCTGCCAACCTGAGGAAGATGGATAAATTCGACTGGCTCTACTATCAATGTTTTATAGACAACGCCTTTGGTAAGAATGAAAAGTCGGCACTTGAGACTCAGATGTTTCTTAAAAATCCGAAGGGCTTTAATGATACGGCTGTTGCACGGATGATGGAAATGCAGGTATACAACTACGCTAACCTTTACCAATATACGAAAGCTGCTGAAGCGGGTGACCAGTTGCTGCAACGGTATGCAAAGTACCTGGACGAAGACAAATTGAAAGAAGTAACCGACGACAATAAGTGTTTTCATGCTTTGCAGGGCTTTGCTGCTCAGTCCGTTGCCCCTCATGGCGATGTAACCGTGCCAGCCTTGAAAGATAAAGCAGGATTGTGGCGCATACCAGTTGCCACCAAGGCGGGGAAAGATGATTTTATCTTTGACACACATGCCAACTTTTCGGCAGTTTCGGTAACTGTTGCAAAAAAAATGGGTATCAAGCTCAAGGGTACGTCGGTTGAGGTGGAATCTGGAGCTACTGGTACCAAAGTTAAATGCGACATGGGCATAGCCGACAGCATAACCATAGGCGATGGGGTAACTGTGCGCAATGTTGTATTTCTTGTGATGGCAGACTCGCTTATGCGGGCCGGCGATTATACCTTCAATGCTATTTTGGGATTGCCAGTAATAAAGGCGCTCAGGGAAGTGCAGCTGGCTAAAAACGGTACGTTTACTATTCCTGCCAAACCAACAAAAAGTGGTATCAGGAACCTGTGCTTCAGTCAGCTGAAACCACGGGTGCAGGTGGTGACTGAAGATAAAGATACCCTACTGCTGCGCCTTGACACAGGTGCCGATGCCACTTCGCTTTCTTCAACTTTTTTTAGCCGTTATAAATCTTATGTAACTAAGAACGGCGAAAAAACAACGGAAAACACAGGCGGTGTAGGTGGTGTAAAAAAGATGGAATTGTACAAACTAAAATCATACACCTTTAAGCTGGGCAATAAAAAAGCGACGCTGAGCAACGTGACGGTGCAAGTGAAAGCTGTGGGTAACGAAGACTCAGGAGCGTTGATATATGGCGCAATTGGTGAAGATGTGATGGCCCAGTTTGACACCACCACGTTCAACTTCGATGATATGTACGTTGATTTCAGGTAGAAATTAGTTGCTGCTGTTGCAGGTTATTCAAACCCTGTTAAGATGGTAAGGCACCAATTCTTGTGCTGTTCGATGCACTTTAATTCAGGCTCATTGATTTTGAATCTGATTTCACTACCGGCAACTCTATGCACGAAGGGTAGTGCTTGTTCCTGTAGATGTGCTGGGTGGACTTGATGAAGTCTTCTTTATCGGCCATGAATATGTTGGGTACAAATTTCTGAGGATTCCTGTCATAAAGCGGGAACCAACTGCTTTGTATCTGCACCATTACCCGGTGGCCTTTCTTAAAAACATGATTCACCTGGTGCAGGCTGAATTTATATTCTTCTACCTTGCCCGGAGGTACTCTTTCCGGTTTCGTAAAACTTTTCCTGAACCGGGCTCTAAAAATGTCAGCTGCGATAATGATTTCCACCTGACTTGCATCGGGTAGCTTTTTATCGTAGTCGGGGTTTACATCTATTAGCTTTACCACCCAGTCGGCATCGGAGCCAGTGATGCTGGCAAAAATGTCGGCATTTACATTGCCGGTAATGGTCAGGTCGCTATCCAGCGGGGCCGATTTGTAGCTCAGCACATCAGGCCGGTGATTAACCAGCCGCTGATCCTGCGTGAGCCACGACTCCCAGTCGGAGCTGTCAGAATACGTTATTTCTATTGGGCGACTGCGGTAAACAACAGGGTTGTCCGGGTCGCTTATGTAGGCATCAAAGCTCTTGTTGTGGCTTTCCGGTTGCTCAAAGGATAGTTCTTTGTTGTCGCGTAGAAACAATCGCTTTGTCTCGGCTGATTTATCGGGCCAGCTGCTGTATTGTTTCCACACATTGGAGCCGGTCTGGTAGCAGGTAGCCTCATCGAAGTGCCCGTCACCAATACCCTTAAGCCAGTAGTCGAACCATCGTTTTTGTATCGCCCGGAATTCACTGGCGGTGTTACGCCCCATTATGTATTCCCCTATTTTAGAGGCGTTGGAATCGGCCCATTGGCCGTGGCACCATGGGCCCAGCACCAGGTAATTATTTTTATAAACATCATATTTCTCCATTTTGGCATAAAGCACTTGAGGCCCGCTCATGTTTTCCTGGTCCCAGTAGCCGCCTACATGCAGAATGGGTATGAGCGGGGTGTCAGAGTAATTCACAGGTGCCTTGGAACTCCAGAATTTATCATAGTTAGGGTGGGCCAGAAAATTATTCCAGGTGGGTATGTCCCCATGAAAATACTTTCTGTTCACGTTAGAGAGCGGCCCCAGATCATAATACCAGTCGAATAGATCGTACTCGGAAAACGGGAAGGTGGTATCTCCCTTTATAGCCTCCTCACCGTAGGAATATTCAAACCCAAACGACAGCCGGAATGCGCCGTTATGGAAAAAGTCATCGCCCAGAAAAAAGTCGCCCACCGTGCCCTGTGGCGATGAGGCTTTAAGTGCAGGGTGGGGTTTTATGGCACCAATCAGTGCCAGCTCGCCGGGGTATGATATGCCCAGCTGGCCCACTTTGCCGGTGTTGTTCGTGTTTTTAAGCAGCCATTCTATAAGGTCGTAGGTGTCTGATGCCTCGTCAATCACCTGCTTATTCTGTCGGTCTATGGGGCCCTCCATTATGAACTCGCCTTCGCTTTTCTGCTTACCCCTTATGTTTTGGTATACGAAGATGTAACCACCCTTAGCGAGTTCTTTTACATAGGGGTCTTTTTCAGGCGGCAACACACCTATGTTCCAGTCGCAGTAGGGGGAACGCATGATAAGGATGGGTAGCGGGTTGGTGTTATTAACCGGCGTGTAAATGCGTGTAAAGAGCTTAATTCCATCGCGCGTCGGCACCATTATCTCCTGCTTTTTATAGCTGGTTATGGCATCGGGTTGCGCACCAGCAAGCCCGGCAGAGGCAAGTGTTATAACAAAAAAGAAAACTAAACGCCAGCTGCTCATGCTATTAAAACTGCTTTAAATTTTTTTGCAACGAATTAAAAAGTTTACAAAGTAAGCTATAAAAATGGTATATTTAAAGAATGGTAATTTTTTAGCGATGGCGTTTTCTGCCAATAAGGCGTATGTTTTGCTCAACTTAGCGGCAAATCCACTATTTTAGCAACATGTCGGCAGAAAAAAAGAAAAAGTCGGGTTTCACCCTTATCATAACGCTCATCTTCTTTGCAGCTATTGCCTTGGGGGTTTTCAAGGTTTTTGGCCCCAACAGCAGTCGCGACAGATTTATATATGTGCATACTGGTGCAGATTATGCACAGGTACTGGCATCGTTGAAAGAGGGTGGCTACCTATTCGATGCGCTTAGCTTCGACCTCGTAGCCAAGGCGCTGCAACTGCCTGAACATATACACCCCGGTAAGTATGAAGTAAAGCGAGGCATGAGCAATTTTGAGCTGGTGAAAAAACTGCGCAATGGCAGGCAGGTGCCAGTGAAGCTGGTGATTAATAAATTACGGACCGAAAATGACTTTATTGCCCTCCTTAGCACAAACCTTGAAATAGACTCAGCCGCTCTGCGCGACCTGATGCATAACCCAACCTATCTTGCCGATTTTGACGTGGATACCAATACTGCCCTGTGCGCGGTAATTCCTGATTCTTACGAGTTTTACTGGAATACCACAGCGGATAAGGCGTTCAGGAAAATTCAGAAAAACTATTCCCGTTTCTGGACGGCCCAACGTAAAGAGGAGGCAAAGGCCCTCGGTTATACCCCCAACGAGGTAATGACCATAGCGTCGATAGTAGATGAAGAAACCAACAAGCAGGATGATAAGCCCAATATTGCCAGTGTGTACCTTAACAGGCTGCAAAAAGGCATGAAACTACAGGCGGACCCAACTGTAAAATATGCGATTGGCGATTTTACCATCCGCCGGATAACCGGAGAAATGCTAAAAACAGCCTCACCGTACAATACTTACCAGAATACCGGGCTGCCTCCGGGCCCTATTTGTACCCCGTCAGCCTCATCAATCGATGCGGTATTGCAGGCCCCCAAAACAAAATATATCTTTTTCTGTGCTAAGGATGACCTCAGTGGTGCGTCAGTTTTTGCGGCTACAGATGAAGAGCACCTGAAGAATGCACGCCTATACCAGAAGGCGCTTAATGAGCGCGGCATTCATTAGGAAAAAGTACGGAAAAAGACATTTTATGCTGATGAAAATCAAGCAATTATTTTACCTATACAATTTTACCACTTCACTTTTCACCATTACCTTTGCACCCTATTCTATTTAGTATGCTCCCTGAATTTGATAATACCGAAATTGCCTTTGAATACCGCTCAGATAAGGAAATGAAACGTGCAAAGTTTCTTTTTTCTGCCATGAGTTCGCCTACAGTTACCAATATGGGTATGAAGCTTACGGAGCTCGCTATATCCTGGAAATTTCCTGTGAAAGGACTCATTAAATCTACTTTATTCAATCACTTCTGTGGCGGGGAAACAATGGATGAAGCCGCTCAGACGGCTGCTATCATAGGCAAGTATCACGTAGGTACTATACTGGATTATGGCGTTGAGGGAAAGGAGTCAGAAGCTGATTTTGACCGTGCAGTGCCTGAATTTATTAAGGCCATAAAGTATGCAGCAAAAAACAAGAACATACCTTTCATTAGCATGAAGGTTACGGGTTTTGCGCGCTTTAACCTGTTGCAAAAAGTACACGCCCAGGTGCAACTGAATGATGCTGAAAAAGCCGAATATGCAAGAATATACGACCGCATAAACCAGGTATGCAAGGCCGCGGCTGAGAACAACATAATGGTGCTTGTAGATGCAGAAGAAAGCTGGGTGCAGCAGCCTGTAGATGACCTTACTGATGCCATGATGGAGCAGTATAACAAAACCAGAGCTATTGTGTTCAATACCTTTCAGCTTTATCGCCACGACAGGCTGGAATTCCTGAAGGTATCGGTAGAGCGTGCAAAAGCAAAGAACTACCTGCAAGGCGCCAAGCTGGTGCGCGGTGCTTATATGGAAAAAGAGCGCAATCGTGCTGCGGATATGGGTTATAAAGACCCCATACAACCCAGCAAGCAGGCTACCGATATAGATTATGATGCCGCAGTATTGTATTGCCTGGAAAACCTGAAAAATCTCGCATTGTTTATAGGTACCCACAACGAAGCCAGTTGCCTTAAAGCTGCCAAGTACATGATAGACCACAACATACCGTCGAATACTGACCGGGTGTATTTCTCCCAGTTGTTTGGTATGAGTGATAATATTTCGTTTAACCTCGCACACGAGGGCTATCATGTTGCCAAGTACCTGCCCTACGGCCCGGTATATGATGTTATACCTTACCTTATGCGCCGTGCTCAGGAAAATACATCTGTAGCCGGACAAACAAGCCGCGAACTATCACTGATAGAAAAGGAAATTAAAAGAAGAAATTTATAAGAGTGCTTTGTTTTAACTGATCTTTAATCTTGAAGCCTGTATGAAAAAAAGTTACGACACTGTTGCTTTTTTTTATGACAGGCTTTCTCATTTTGTATTTGGGGATAAGCTCATGGAGGCGCAGACCGCCTTCCTGCAGCATATACCGCCCGGCACCAGCATACTTTTAATAGGTGGCGGCTCAGGGCTGCTGCTGGAGCGCATTGCAGCCGTGCACCCCACTGGGCTTACCATTGAATATATTGACGCTTCTGCGGCTATGGTGGCCCTTTCGCGTGAGCGAGGTGCGGGGAACAATACAGTAAACTTTAATGTTCAGGACGTGCTGCAAGTGGCCTTGCCGCCGCAAAGCTTTGATTTAATTATCACGCCATTCTTATTCGACAATTTCAGCGAGCATACGGCAGGCAAGGTCTTTGCACATCTGGCAGCCGCGTTGCGGCCGGGTGGACATTGGTACTATACCGATTTCCAAAACAAGACGCCGCTGCGCTACAAAGTTTTGTTGAAGATAATGTACACATTCTTCCGAACGATGTGTGGAATTGAAGCCCGTAAATTGCCAGACGTTACAACTTTATTCCACAATTCCCGTTATGAGGAGCAGCACCGGCGCGAATTTATGCATGGATTTATCGTGTCATGTGTATTTTCCTTAGCATCAAAGCAAAATCAGTTACATGGGAACAGTAAAACAGGCAATAAAACACAAATGTGAATATCATGTTAGTAAAGTGTGGATAAAGTGTGAAAATGGTAAAAAAGAATATTAAAGTTGAGAAATTAGCATGAAATTTGTACTCAACTCATTCTACTCCTAATTCACAATGGCTAAGATTATCACGCGCAGAGATTATCACCTGACCCGCTTCAGGATTGATGTCTTTTTACAGAAAGGTTTCGATCATCTTTCTCCTGCTGAGGAGGAAGAGCTTCGGGAGCTTTCAAAAGAAATGAGTCGCTACGAGCAGATTCATTTCCCGATGCGGGCCCGCAATGAAGCGGTGAAAAAAGATATTGAAAGCGGCGAGTAGCCCCGGCGCTCAATGCTCTTTTTCGCGATCTTAAACAAAAATTCGCTATCAATGTTGATAAGGGATTGCCACCGGCACCCGATAGCAATCCCGGATTAATATTCATTTATTCCCCGCCAAGAAAAACACGGCCAATTTCTTTTCTGAAAGCTTCGTCACCCGCTGCAAGGCGCTGTGCATAAAGGTTTTGTGCGTCTGCGCCAGCTACATAGCGTAGTTTGTCCTTCCCGTCAGTTGCCGCCTCATATACCACTTCTGCTATTTGCTCAGCAGTCGAGTAGTGTGCTGCACGCTCTGGATTGTTGAAGGCTTTGAATACATTTTGTACAAGTCCGTCATAAGCCTCGTGGGTCACCATATCGAGCGAGCGGCCTATGAAATCAGTTTTTATGCCGCCGGGCGATACTGTCTTTATGCCGATACCGAAATGGCTCAGTTCAAACGCCATACTTTCGCTCCAGCCTTCAAGGGCCCACTTGGTGGCGTGGTAAAGTGAGTTGAGCGGGAAGGTTACAAGCCCACCGATAGAGGTGGTGGTGATGAACAGTCCACTCTTGCGCGCCCTGAAATGAGGGAGGAATGCTTGAGTAACTCGTATTACGCCCAGTAGGTTGGTATTAATCTGCCGTACCAATTGTGCGTCTGTTGAGGCTTCAAGCGGGCCCACAAGTCCGTAGCCTGCATTGTTAAACACCACATCTATATCGCCCAAAGCCATTGCCTGTGCAACTGTGGTTGTGATTTGGCTGGTGTTGGTGACATCCAGTGGCAGCAGCGTAATGTTGGCCACATTCGCCAGCGTAGTGTCTTTTTCGGGTTGGCGCATAGTGGCAATTACCTTCCAGCCTTTAGAGGCAAACAACAATGCTGCGGCATGTCCGAGTCCGGTCGATGCACCGGTAATGAAAATTGTTTTCATTGGTTTTATTTGTTTTTAGTTTACATAATTAGAATGAACGTTCATTCCATTTTTAAATTAAAAAAATATTATTCTTTTATTGCGTCCCAGGCTATCCTGAGTTGATTATCAAGCAGCGCCTGTGTAAGCGGCTTGCCGGTTGCCAGCAGCCAGCGCACGAAGCCGGTAAGTCCGCCACTGAGGAACTGCATGAGCTCCTCAATGCTGATAGGCTTAATAAGCCCCTGCTCCTGCCCCTTTTTCAACAAGCCTATATAGCTACCAAAGGCTTTAAGGCCCTCTTCTTTTGTCGCAGCCGTAAGTATGGGCGAGCTGTTAAACTGATCCATAAACAGGAAAAACCTTGGCTTTGCAATAAAGTAGCGTATCATTTGCCCATAAAACTGCTCAAAATGCCTTTTTATGGAATCTCCCGCAAACGATTCTGAAATGACCTTTATTTCATCTTGTTTTATGTAGATGTATATGGCGTTTATCAGTTCTTCCTTCGTGGCAAAGTAATTGTAAATGGTGCCCATACCCGTATTTGCCGCCCGGGCAATGGCCGACATCGGCGTAGCCTGAACACCATTTTCTATGAGCAATTCCATAGCTGCCAGTAATATTTGCTCCCGCTTATCCACAGTGCAAAGATAGGTATTGGAATGAATATTCCAAAAAAGAAGAAAAATTATTTTTTGAAGGAGGGTACTGCAAAATAATGCTAACGCTGGACGACGCGTGACCCTGGTCGAAGCGTCTCGCTTCGTCCTTAAGATTGCAAGC
>CAILMA010000777.1 GCA_903835145.1 uncultured Bacteroidota bacterium | reverse complement strand
TCACGATCGCGACCTCGTGTTCGGTTGGCCGCGTTAATTTGTGAGTGTGAATATCAATATACATGTTCCCAAAAGTAGCCACAAATAACTAATTGGGTTACTAACGACACAACAGGAACTGCTAAAATTGAAGTTCGCATACATTCGTCACTACTGAATCAATCAGCAAACCACAATGCAATCCTTATCTTTACCGCATGAAGTCATATCAAATCACTTACCCTTATAAAACCCATAGCATAAAAATAGAAGGCAATTGCGAAATAGCTTATATGGACGAAGGAACCGGACCTAAAACTTTATTATTTATTCACGGCCTTGCCAATTATGCTCCTGTCTGGAAGAAATGTATGGAGACACTGAAGGCTGACTTCCGTTGTATTGCGATAGACTTACCCGGCAATGGCCTCAGCGACCAAAACGGCCATAACTTCAGCATGTCTTTCTTTGCTGACACGATTTATAATTTCATTGAAGAACTGAATTTAAAAAATGTCACTATCGTTGGCCACTCCATGGGTGGGCAGGTAGCGATGACGACGGTCTTAAAGTATCCCGACTGCGCCGAACGATTGATTTTATGTGCGCCTGCGGGTTTTGAGCAATTTACGGCAGTAGATAAAACCATGTACTACGGTATGCTGCACCTTATTGATATGGTAGCAAGCGATGAACTTAGTCTGCGTAAAACAATTGAAGCGAGTTTCTTTAAACCGCAGCCACAGGTTGATCTTATGATTAAGGAGCTTTCTGAATTGATAAAATCTTACAAAGGGAACTACTACAAGAAAATGGTTGAAGGTTGCATAAGAAGTATGCTGGAAGATGCAGTTTTTGACAAAGTGCAACTGATAAAACAAAAAACACTGGTCGTTTATGGCAATCGTGATGCGCTGATTCCCAATAAGTTAATACACCACATCACAACTGAAAAACTGGCTGGTGACGCTGTTGCTAAAATGCAGGACGCCCAGTTAAAAATAATTAATGATTGTGGCCACTTTGTGCAGTGGGAGCGTGCCGATGAGCTGAATCAATTCATCAAAGCATTTATGCAGACCGTTTAAAAGTGCGGAGCATCAGTTCCAAATTTTAATTTATTCTATAATATTTTCCGGGCAGGGTCTTTATCAGGCCCTGCATTTCAAGCTGTAGCAGGGTAGCAGCGAGTATGCTGTTGGCCAGCCCTGTATGGTGGTAGAACTCATCGGCATGCACCATGTCCTTCGATTGCAGGAGGTCGATAATTTTCTGCTCATCGGGTGTAAAATTGATGAACAGCTGCTTCTGCACGGGTTTCTTCTTTGTTTTCTCGCTCCAGTTCATCATTTCTATGAGGTCATCGGCCTTTGTTATCATAGCGGCAACATTAGTTCTTATCAGCTCATTGCAGCCGGCGCTGCGGCTGTCGTTCACCCTGCCGGGGAAGGCGACTACCTCCCGGTTGTAGCCAGCACCCATGTGGGCTGTTATAAGTGCTCCACCAGCTATGTTGCTTTCAACAACAACTACTACATCGCTCATACCCGCTACTATCCTGTTCCTCATTGGGAAGTTAGACCTGTCCGGCAATGTGCCTGAAGGGAATTCGGTAAGGATACCGCCGTTATCCACCATTTGCCGCGCGAGTGCCTTGTGGGTAAAGGGATAAATCCAGTCCATGCCGTGACCGAGTACACCAATATTAGGTATGCCTGAGGCCACACATTTTTTGTGTGCAATTGCATCAATGCCCAATGCCAGACCGCTGATCACTAATAAATTATCCATCTGTTGCAGGCCCTCAATCAGGTCTTCACATAATTTCTGGCCATAGTCCGTGTTTTTCCGGGTACCAACAATTGCTACAATCTTGGTTGCTTCAAAATCGGCATTGCCCTTGTAGTACATGAGCAATGGTGCATCGCTGCAGTTAGCCAGCCGCTTAGGGTAGTCATGGTTTATTGCCAATGGCTTTATGTTGTTTTTGAGCACAAAGGCCAGCTCTTTTTCTGCCCGTTTGAATATCTCTTCGTCCTTAAAGCCTTTAGCACGTACCTCGCCGATACCATCAACATTTTTCAGCTGCTTCAGTGGTGTTTTAAATACCTCGGTCGCACTTCCAAAATGCTCCAGCAAAACCCTGCCAGTTTTTGCACCAATGCCGGGCACCATAGTAAGGGCTATCTGGTAAAATAAAGCTTCATTCTCTTCCTGAGGCAGCATATGGTTCAATATCAGTGCTTGTGGGTTACAAAACTGCTAAAATCGAGCGCTTTAAGGGCTAACTATCGATTTAAGCAAAACAACTTTTGTTTAAAGGCCCCAAAAATTGCACTTTTGTACTGTTCAACATAAAAAAAATGAAAAAATATTTTTTGGCGCTGCTGGTTGTGTTATTGGTTATTCCCGTTTTCGCAAAACATAAAAAACATAAAAATAAAAAATCAAGCGTAAACTCAATTCAATCAGTGCTGTTGCACCACACCGGGTGTTTTGGCCGATGCCCTGATTATTCTATTGAAATTAAAAATAATGGAACAGTCGTTTACACCGGCATCCGGTTTATTACCGATTCCGGGGTATATGAGAAAAATATTGATAAAAAAATGGCTATGGACATACTGGACCGGCTGGCAGCCAACCATGTTGATACTTGCGCCCGTAGTTACGAAAGCAGGATACCAGACCTCCCCGGTCTGTTCTATAAAATAAACTATAAAGACAGCACTAAAAGCTTCTACGATGCCGACTACGGGCCTGCATTCCTGAGGATTGTTGCAAAAACAATTGACTCTATAGGTAATAAGACC
>CAILMA010000776.1 GCA_903835145.1 uncultured Bacteroidota bacterium | reverse complement strand
CGCTTATAGATGTCTTTTTCTTCATTGGCCAGCAATCCCTTGCCACTACGGCCCAGCAGGGTATTGAAATAACCCACTTTACGGAATGCCTTTTCCCTGAAGGCCATATTGGCACCACAGGGGTAGCGCTCGCCTTTCAGACGCTTTATCTTGTCTCCCTGATCAAATGACCCTACAAGGCCGAAGAAATACTTAGAATACCAGTCTGGCACATCAGTTAAAAATCGAGGCACTATCTTGCCACCAACCGAATATACTTCGGGATTATTGTCAAAAAAATCAGCAATTTTCGAAAGCCAGCCCTGCTGTGCTTCTGAGTCATCATCAATGTAAGCTATTATTTCACCCTTTGCTTCCCTGGCACACCGGGTGCGCGCCCATGCCACGCCCTGATTAGGTTCGGTGTAAAAACTGAAATTATACTGTGGGTGCACTGCCTTGAAATTCTCCAGCAGGCGCAGTGTATTATCAGTGCTGTTGTTATCCACAACTATCACTTCATACTGCCGTTTATCAAAATCCTGTCTGAAGATGCTCTCCACTGCATTAACGATAAACCTTGCTCTGTTGTATGAGCAAATAACTGCAGAGATTTTATAGGAATAGGCCATTAAAGACAAAATTACTGTTATCTTTCTATATTGCGACTTAAGGATGTTTTAAAATTAGCATCGTTAATGGTTTAGGTGGGTGCGAGGGGCTGTAGGCAGCACTGGTGGGTGCATTAAGTCAGCATTGTGCTTTGCCACACACTTTATTTCCTGAGGGAATTCTATATCTTTATAAAAATCTATTCTGTATGAACACTAAATATCTGTTTTTGCTGCTTTTTGCGGGCTGGGCTGCCTGCGCTGTTGCTCAAACAAACACCGGGAGCGGTGGCAATATGCCCCGAGCCGGATACGAGGTGGGTGAGTATATGAAAAAAAACCTGCACTACCCTGCAGAGGCATTGAAAAAAGGGATAGAAGGGAAGGTTTTAGTACAGTTTACTGTGGGCACAGATGGTAGCATTTCTGATGTGCAAATTCGCAGGGGCATAGGCGGCGGCTGTGACGAAGAGGCTAAGCGAATAGTTGAAAACATGCCACCGTGGCAGCCTGCCGTGGTTGATGGTAAACCCGTGAAAGCCATGTATACGCAGCCCATAACGTTCGCGCTGGACCACAATACAGGCAGCAAAGGGAAAGCTGACGATGGAGAAGTATACCAATTTGTAGATCAAATGCCCAAGCCGGGATTTAATCTCAATGAGTTTTTAAGGGAAAATCTCCACTATCCAAAATCAGCCAGAAATAACAATGAGCAAGACCGGGTCGCAGTTACCTTCACGGTGAATGAAGATGGCAGTTTATCTGATGTGAACGTCTTAAGGGGCGAGTACCCGGATCTGAATGAAGAGGCCATAAGGGTAGTAAAAAACATGCCCAAATGGATGCCGGGCAAAATGAACGGCAAACCTGTAAAGGTGAAGTACACCCAGCCCATCACCTTCAGGATGGAAAAATAAAGGGTGGTTTGTTTCCGGTTTTTCTTGTTAATTTTATCCATGATTACAAGTAACCTAACCGGAAAAACTGCACTTATTGGTGGTAGCACACAGGGTATAGGGCTGGCTACAGCTCAGGCTTTGGCAGCTCTTGGCGCAAGATGTATACTCCTCTCCCGAAATGAAGAAAAGCTTAAACATGCCGTAACTACGCTCGATACCGCTGCGGGGCAGCAACATGGCTACCTTGTTGCCGATTATGCCGACCACAACAAGGTGCGCGACGTGGTGGCTGCCTTTGTAAGTAACCAAACCGTACACATACTTATAAATAATACGGGTGGGCCAGCGGGCGGGCCAATAACCAGTGCCAAACCTGAAGAATTCCTCAGCGCTTTTCAGCAGCACCTGATTTGTAACCATATACTCACCACGCTGGTAGCTGACGGTATGAAAAAAGATGGGTTCGGACGCATAGTCAATATCATTTCAACCTCTGTAAAAATACCATTGCGAGGGCTGGGTGTATCTAACACCATACGCGGCGCAGTTGCCTCCTGGGCTAAAACTATGGCTAATGAGCTTGGCGGCTTTGGGATAACAGTTAACAATGTGTTGCCGGGCGCCACATCTACCGAAAGACTGGCTACAATACTTGATAACAAATCGGCCAAGAGCGGACTGGATAAAGAAGAAGTGACCCGCGAAATGCTTGCAGAGATACCGGCCGGGCGTTTTGGAAAGCCGGAAGAGATAGCAGCAGTTGTTGCCTTTCTGGCATCACCGGCCGCCGCTTACGTTAACGGAACTTCTATTCCTGTTGATGGTGGCCGAACAGGCTCTATTTAACCTTAATATAGGGTCTGATGGCAGGATAAACACCTCAAAACGAAGAAAAAAGGCAGTAAAATGCACTAAATATGTTACCGGTGCGTTATGCATTT
>CAILMA010000775.1 GCA_903835145.1 uncultured Bacteroidota bacterium | reverse complement strand
TTTGCCGACCAACAAAACAACTCGGCGGGTCTGCCCTGACCTATTTCCGGTTTAATGTTTTCAAAATCCTGCAACACTACGTGCACATTAGTACCACCTACCCCAAACGAACTTACTCCTGCAGAACGCCTTCCGGTAGCATCCCAGTTTCTCAGTCTATTATTAATAAAAAATGGACTATCCGTCAGTTCTATTTCAGGATTCGGGATATCGAAATTAATGGTGGCCGGAATCTGCTTATGATATAATGCTAATGTTGTTTTAATAAGTCCCGCAACGCCGGCTGCCGCGGTAAGGTGCCCAAGGTTACTTTTAACCGACCCAAGCGCGCAAAACTGACTATCGCTACTTCCGGCAAAAGCCAGTTTCAGACCTTCTATTTCTATCGGATCACCAAGCGGGGTTGCTGTTCCATGCGCTTCGATGTAAGAAATATCGGAAGGAGCAACGCCTGCATCATGCAGGGCCATCAGTATGGCACCCGCCTGTCCTTCGGCACTTGGCGCAGTGAATACGCCTTTGTCTCCCCCATCGTTGTTTAATCCCACGCCCTTTATTACGGAGTAGATGATATCTCCATCGGCTACGGCATCATCGAGTCGCTTGAGCAAAACAACACCGGCGCCATCGCTAAAAACAGTTCCAGTTGCGTTGGCATCAAAGGAACGGGTATGCCCGTCCTTACTCAGCATTGTACCGTCCTGATATATATGACCGCTTTTAAGCGGTGAGGTAATTGCAACACCACCCGCAAGCGCAACAGTGCATTGACCAGCCCTAATGCTTTGAACGGCTTGGGCAACTGCAAGTAATGAAGTGGAACACCCGGAATGCACACTTACAGCGGCACCCTTAAGATTGAGTGAAAATGCAGTGCGGGAAGCTACATAGTCCTTCTCGTTAAGGGTCATTACCTGAAAACCACCGACCTGTTCAATTAATTCTTTATTGGGCAATACATTATTGAGGTAGTACGAGTTATTACCCGATCCTGCAAAAACGCCAATAGAGCCCTTTTTATGCCCTGGAATGTATCCTGCACTTTCAAGTGCCTCCCATGCTATTTCCAGAAATATGCGCTGCTGAGGGTCCATCAGTTCAGCTAATCGTGGATTTATGCCGAAAAATGATGCGTCAAATTTATCTGCATCATTAATAAGACCACGTGCTGCGACATAATGTACGTCATTGACTTCAATTGCGTTTAAATACGGGTCCAATTCTTCCTTTGTGAAAAAGCTGATTGTTTCCTTCCCGTCGCACAAAATTTCCCACAAATCATCAACAGTATCAGCACCCGGAAACCGACCGGCCATACCTATAATAGCAATATCCGAGGTTTTTTCCTGCCTTTCGGTGCGCGTTATTGACTCTAAAATTGTTGTTTGATCCTTCGTTTCCAGCCAATTGGCAATACCCTCTATTGTTGGAAATTGATATAATTTAACTATTGGCAGTTGGAGGCTGTATTTTAGTTTGAGAGCGGCTATTGTTTTTATGGCAAGAATTGAACTGCCACCCAACTCGAAAAAATTATCTCTTGTCCCTGCCCTATCCAATCCAAGTACATCGCACCAAACGGCAGCTATCTGCTGCTCAACAACAGAAACAGCGTGCTGAAACGAGGCCGAGACCTCCGGTCTTATCCTTCCAGGTGCAGGCAAGGCTTTTTTATCCACTTTACCTGATGGCGTCTTAGGTAAATCCTCAACCCAAATAAATTGAGATGGCACCATGTATTCAGGAAGGGATTGTTCAAGCGCTTTGCGAATCTTATTGGTATCCTTATTCGAACTCGCCGATACCATGTAAGCGACGAGCCTTTTGCTGCCTTTTTCATCGCCAATAGCGTTAACTACAACCTGCTTTATACCTTCCTGTTGAGCAATAACTGCTTCAACCTCGCCTGTTTCAACCCGGTATCCCGAAATTTTAACTTGGTCGTCAATACGCCCAAGGAACTCATAATTGCCGTCTGGCAATTTTCGTGCTACATCGCCGGTTTTATAAATCCGGATAACACCATTTTCAGGGTGATTCCACAAAATGAATTTCTCACGTGTTAATTCTTCGCTATTCAAATAGCCATTGGCGAGGCATATTCCCGAAATACATAACTCACCCGGGTGTCCGTCAGCTACCATAGAACCATTTTCGCCTATAATATGAACCGTGACATTGCTTATAGGTCCACCGATTGAAGGCAATGCGGGCCATGATTCCGGGTCTCCCGTTAATTTCAAAGCTGTAACAACATGGCACTCAGTTGGCCCGTATTGGTTATATAAAACAGTTCTGTTCAATTGCTTAAACATACCCGCAATGGCTGGCGTGATCTTCAGTTGTTCGCCTGCTGTTATCACTTCCTGAAGACAGGCTGGGTATACACCCTCGGTCTGCGCCGCTTCGGCAAGATATTGCAAAGCGACAAAAGGGAGAAACAAACGGTTAATTTGCTGTTCTTGTATGTACCGCAATAAATGTGTTGGTTCAAGTATCAACTCGTCTGTCACCAGTACAAGCTGTCCTCCGGTGGTCAAAGTGGAGCAAATTTCCTGAAAAGAGACATCAAAGCTCAAAGGTGCAAATTGAAGCGTTCTGGTTCGCTCAGCAGCGCAGGAATTCAGCTGCTGCCATTCCAGCAGGTTTACCAGCGCATCCTGTCCCATAGTTACTCCCTTGGGCTTACCTGTGGAGCCCGAAGTATATAAAATATAAGCGGCATTGGTCGCCATAAAAGGCGCCTGGCTGCTGGCATCGGTAAATGTGATTCCCAATGATTCAAAAAAGGGGCGTTCATCCTCAACGCAGACACAGAAACTGACTTGTGAATCGGCAATAATCTGCTTTAATCTTTCTACAGGGAGCCTGGTATCGAGTGGCAAATAAGCTTTGCCGGCACGCAATACTGCCAATAGAGCCACAACCATATCAACTGATCGGGTGGCACTAACTGCAACAATTGGGGAATTTGGGAGTTGATCTTCTAACTTTTGACCTAATTCCCCGGATTTATTAAACAACTCAGCATACGTAAGTTGTTTATCGCCAAAACTAATGGCAATTTCATCCGGAGTTCCCTCCGCTTGCTTTTGAAATAAGGAATAAATATCAGGTTTTGATTTCAAAATTCCGGTTAACTTTTTGTCTTGAATCAGGAAATAAATATAGAGAATAACTCCGAACTTCAACTCTACTCACCTATTCTTTCACAATATTTTTTTACCATTTAGAAGCAGGCATAACTGTTACCTGAAAACCAATATTTGAATTTATTCTTGTTTTGATTCGGCGACAAATACAACGTCATTATTGATGGTATTGAATATATTGAAACAAAAAAACGTTTCGCGTCTCAGTGCAGCTGAATACGCAAAACGTTTTTTTATTATACTTAATAGTAAGAGAAGATTTAAATTCCTTCGGCACTACCTGAGAATATCGACCCGATATACTCACGATTAAGGCGGGCAATATTTTCAAGCGAAATTCCTTTAGGGCATTCGGCTTCGCACGCACCAATGTTAGTACAGCTGCCAAAACCTTCAGTATCCATTTGGTTCACCATATTGAACGCCCTTGTTTTGCGCTCTGGCTCACCCTGTGGCAAAAGAGCCAGATGAGAAACCTTTGCAGAAACGAACAACATAGCAGAAGCATTAGGGCAAGCTGCAACGCATGCGCCACAACCGATACACATTGCCGCTGCAAAAGAATCATCAGCTTTCTGCTTTTCTATTGGTAAAGCATTGGCATCCACGGCATTACCCGTGTTAACGGATATGTAACCTCCTGCCTGTATGATGCGATCGAACGCCGAGCGATCAACAACGAGATCCTTAATTACCGGGAATGAATTAGCTCTCCATGGCTCTACAACTATTGTATCGCCATCTTTATACTCTCTCATATGGAGCTGGCAGGTAGTATTGTGGTGCCATGGGCCGTGTGCGCGGCCATTAATATACATACTGCACATACCACAAATACCTTCACGGCAATCGTGATCAAATGCAATAGGCTCCTTGCCTTCTGCCACCAGTTGCTCATTCAACACGTCAAACATTTCGAGGAAAGACATTTCCGAAGAAATATTCTTCACCTGATAAGTTTCAAAAGCACCCTTGGCTTTGTTGTTTTTCTGCTTCCACACCTTAAGGGTGAGGTTCATTGTATAATGCTGCATAACGAATCTTATAACGTCTCTTTATAAATGTTAATGTGATGTATGGTTACTTTACCCCCACTACAACTTTTGCGCAAATTCTCATATTCTTGTCTGTTATATATACTGGTTGACACCCTATTTCCAACTACAATTCTCACTTCATTCACCCAACCGGCGTAAACATGTTTTGTTTGTTTAAGCGTTTCGTATACCTGTTTTAAGGCTCTAACAATATCTGATCCTTTCAACTCAACATAAATCATTTTTTTCGTCCTTCAATTTCAAATAAATAATCACACTTTTTTCCATCAGTTTGTTTGAATACGCAGTTATCAACACGGATACAGGCTATCTCTTCTTTTTCTTTATTATCAATTTGATAAGTTTTCCCTTTTTCACTAACAGAAGGAATAGACCGGTTGTCCCGAAAAACTTCACAACTTTTAAGCCTATCCCGCATTGTTTGCCGCATATTTTATATCCAACATTTCATCGTATATCCTATTGAATTCCCTTGAAACCTCGTCAATTCGATCTGCTTTTATTTGTTTAACTTCATAATCCATTATATCCTCAGCTGTTCCATCCGATTTCATCAAATAGGCTGAAACATCTTTTGAATTGATCCAGTACTTTTCATCAACTAACTCGGTTGTCTTTTTCCCATCAATTTGCCCTACCTGATATGCTAACATCATATTGTTAAGCGAAGTTAATGCATATGGACTATGGGTCGTTAACAAAACTGCGTTGCCGTTGTTGATGGTATTGTCGACCAGATAACGAATTAATTCATCCTGTGCTGATGGAAAGAGATTCAATTCAGGCTCTTCAATAAGGAATGTTTTCTTGCGTTTTCTTACTTCGTTATAATACTTTATCACTAAAACAATCGGAATGGTTGACTGGTATCCGCTAGCAGCATTGAATAAACTGTAAAATTTCGTTTCATTCTCCTTTCTAATAAAACCATGTCCATTTACGTTTTTGTAGTAAATATTCAAAGGGTCAATATAAGTTTCATTAATGAACAATCTGGAAATTTGATCAATACGCGCAAATTGATTGAAAAGAGAATCGGATAAATTTGCAATACTTGCCCTCCCTATTGAAAAAATGGACTGC
>CAILMA010000774.1 GCA_903835145.1 uncultured Bacteroidota bacterium | reverse complement strand
TGGCCCGGCTGAATATCCAGCCCGGCAAAGTGCGATAGGAAATAGCGGGGCCGCCACTTATTTGCATAATGGGGATGTGTATATAGAACATGCCTGCCCCCATGCCAAATACCAGGGGTTCCGTCATAAAATCTAATCCTTCATATCTCAGCAGGCTCGTTGCAACGCCATTCTCGCAATGGGCCGTTTGTAAATGCGTATATTGTTTACTCACTTTTTATCCTTTAAAGTTTTTCAATTCATCAACTGATACCTCAAATGCTTTAGCATAAGCACTTAATTTAGAATCACTTAAAGATTTAAAAACTGATGGTTTTAAATGTCGTTTTATAGTAAATGCCCAAAAACCGGTGTAGCCTGAAAGGACGGGCATATCCATGAGTTTGAGTTCCATGTAGTAGTAAATCGGGCTCTTCTCACCGTTTTTTACGGCTTGTTTTGCCTGCTGTATCCGGTCATTAATATCATCCCAAGCGCTGTCGAGTGCTTCTTTTTTAATGTCCCAACCTGTGCTTAGGTCGGTAGTGTATTTTCCGTCAGCGCCCTTTACATAACAAACCTCCCTTGTAAAACCGGTCAGCGCTGATCTGTCTTGTGGAAGTTCTTCTTTTTTCATAACCCTGATTATAAGTTAGTTTCTAATACGGTTGATCGTTTTTTAACGCTTTCCATGTCATTAGGCTTTTACGAAAATGACTTTAAAGCTGTATTTTTACTCCCGGTTAGCAGATAATTGTTCAAATATTAATACCACAGTACTACTGATGCCTCGCCTGAAAAAATGGTTTAAGTTTCTTTTGAAATCCTTTGCCGCATTACTGGTACTGCTCGTCTTGTTTTTTCTGTTTTTCCTCTGGCGCATAAGAATACCTGCTCCAAATATAGATGAAAAAGTAACAACTGCCTCTTTTAAGCGGGAACAGTTGGGACCGGACAGTTACAAAGTTAATAATTGCTGGTTACGGAAAAATAAGTTTGGGGTATGGGAGATGTATCTTGAGGGTACTCCGTATGAGCGGGGGGTAATTTATGGGGTGCTGGCCAAGGAGCTCGTTCAGTCGCAGGAGGAGGTGTTCGTAAACCAAATCAATGTGCTGGTTCCCAATCATTTTTACCAGAATTTTCTAAAGGGATTTGTAGCTTGGTTCAATCGGGATATCTACAAGTACATTCCCGACGAAAACCTTAAAGAAATCTACGGTATTTCGCTTTCGTTTTCTGATAAGTACGATTACGTTGGTCCAAAATACTACCGCATCCTTTACTATCACGGAGCGCACGATATAGGTCACGCACTCAACGACTATAACATGGTTGGTTGCACTTCATTTGCTGTAAATAAAGAATTTTCGGCTGATAGCAACTTACTTATCGGGCGTAATTTCGATTTCTATATGGGCGATGACTTTGCGCGCGAGAAGCTGGTAGTTTTTGAGCACCCATCGAGCGGCTATAATTTTGCTTCCTACGGCTGGGCTGGCTTTACAGGTGTGGTTTCCGGCATGAACGAAAAGGGAATTACCGTTACCATTAACGCCTCGAAATCTGACATTCCTTTTTCTGCCAGAGAGCCTATTTCCATTCTCGCGAGGGAAATACTGCAATATTCGAAAAACATAAATGAAGC
>CAILMA010000773.1 GCA_903835145.1 uncultured Bacteroidota bacterium | reverse complement strand
TTAGCCTATGCAACGTATTCGCTTAACTCCAGCCACCTCAGTTCTTTTTCTTCCATTGAGGTGGTGATTTCTGCCAGTCTTTGGCCCAGTTTCAGCAATTCTTCGTAGGGCAGGGTAGCGGCGGTCATTTTCTCCGTTATGGTAGTTTTCTCTGTTTCCAGCGTTGCCAGTTCTTTTTCCAGCAGTTCAAATTCTCGTTTGTCCTTGAAGGTGAATTTCTTCTTCTCTGGAAGTTCTTTTGGCTTCTCCGGAACGGGAGTCAAAGGTTCTTTATCACCGCTCAACTGTGTGCCACGCGCTTCCTTCGATTTTAGCGAGATTCTGTACTCTGAATAGTTGCCAGGGAAGTCGTTAATAACGCCATCACCTTCAAACACAAAAAGGTGATCAACAAGCCTATCCATAAAATAACGGTCATGGGAAACTACAAGCAGGCAGCCCTGATAGTCGCTGAGGAAGTTTTCCAGAACTGCAAGCGTAGGCAGGTCAAGGTCGTTGGTAGGCTCATCGAGTATAAGGAAATTGGGGTTCTTAAACAGAACACACAACAATTGCAGTCTTTTCTTTTCGCCTCCGCTTAATTTAGAAATATAAGTAAATTGTTGCTCTGGTGGGAACAGGAATAAGGTAAGGAACAAAGATGCACTGAGTGAACCGCCGCCTGCAAGGGGGAAGTTCTCGGCTATGTTTTTCACATATTCTATCAGTCGCATGTCTTCTTTTATCTCCAGCCCCTGCTGCGAGAAATTTCCGAACACTATCGTATCGCCAATGTTTATTTTGCCGCTGTCCTGTGTTTCAAGACCCTGCAGCAATTGCAAAAAGGTTGACTTTCCGGCACCATTTTTACCAATGATACCTATGCGCTCGCCCCGCTTAAAAGTGTAGTCGAAGCCACGAAGTATGGTTTTATCGCCATAGCTTTTGTAAACCTTCTTCAGCTCAGCAACCTTACCACCAAGGCGATTCATTTTCATTTCCAGTTTCACCTGGGTATCAACAATTTTCTGTTTGGCTTTTCCTTCTACTTCATAAAAGTTATCCTGGCGGCTCTTAGATTTTGTTGTTCTGGCCTTTGGCTGCTTGCGCATCCATTCCAGTTCTTTACGGTAAAGATTTTTTGCTTTGTCTATGTTTGCAAGGGTATTCTCCATCCGCGCGGCTTTTTTTTCCAAAAAGTTCGCGTAGTCGCCCTTGTATGTATATATTTTGTTGTCGTCAAGTTCCCATATCTCATCACAAACGTCTTCCAGGAAGTAACGATCATGGGTTACCATCAGCAGGGTAACATTTTCCTGATTCAGGTAGTTCTCCAGCCACTCTACCATTTCAATGTCAAGGTGGTTGGTAGGCTCATCCATAATGAGCAACACATGCTTGTGCTCAAAACCAATATCAATCAGGGTTTGAGCGAGTGCCACTCTTTTGCGCTGCCCACCGGAAAGTGATTTTACTTTTTGGTCCAGCTGATGAATATTGAGTTTTCCGAGTATCTCTTTTACCTTGGCTTCAAAGGCCCATGCACCCAGCTCATCGACCTGAGCAAGAGCCTCCCCAAGCGCAACAGGGTCTTGGTTTTCAGCAGAAAGGATGCGTTCGTAGTTGCGGAGTGCGGTAGACACGGGATGCTGGTAATGGAAGATGTTATCGAGTACAGAAAGCTCCTCAGCAAACTGCGGATCCTGCTCAAACAGTGCTACGGTAACGTCTTTGTGTATCCACAGGTTGCCTTCTTCTACTGTATCCTTGCCCGAAAGTATTTTCAAAAGGGTGGATTTTCCGCTGCCATTGCGGGCCACGAGTGCTATCTTATCTCCCTCACTTATATGAAAGGTAATATCCTTAAATAATTGTTTTATCCCGTAAGATTTACTGATTTTTTCCGCTGAAACGTAATGCATAACTGCGGCAAAGGTAGGTAAAAGATAAAGGATACTTTGTGTCTAAATTGTGATGTGATTTACTGGCGTTTGTAGCAACATTCCGGGGCATTCAACACACGTCCCGATTTCAAATCGGGATGCACTGTAACGGCGTTTGTAACGCCAGTAATAAACCATTAATCACTATTTGGTGGAAACGAGGACGAGGGGAACTGGGAGATTTAACCTATGCATGGTGCCCGCTGCGGCGAAAAAGCATTAAAGGTTTTTGAATAACACTCGTCCTCGTTTGCAACGAGGATGCACAGGAATGGCGTTTGTAACGCCCGTTAAAAATTAAAAGCCAGCTTTAATATCCAACAGAAACTTTAACGAGGCCTTGC
>CAILMA010000772.1 GCA_903835145.1 uncultured Bacteroidota bacterium | reverse complement strand
TATCACAATGACTATCCATATCCAGTATCCGGCAATTCCGGCAGGCCTGGCGGGCGGTGCTGGCAGGTGTTTAATCGGGGTGAAGGGCCCCGCGTTCAGCTCAGTCAATTGTGGTGGGATGCTGTCTGTGAACCGGCTAAGGTCATAATTAGGTATTGTGGCGTCAGGGTTTACGGCCAGCAGGGTATAGTACCTACCTTGTTCCAGCCAGGCCACGAGGCTTTGCTTGTACTGGCGTGCGCTGGCAGCAGTTACTTTCAGCGGGGCATTGTCTTTATTGTCTATAGCCAGCAGGATGGTTTTTGCCTTCTGGCCGGGTATTGTAAAGGTGGCCTCCAGGCGCGATGAAAGTGTAAATGTATTGACCGGATAGGCGAGCATTGCACTGTCTTTGTCGCTGGCCATAATATACACGGTGCACGAGCGCTCAAAAAAATGTGCTCCTTCTACGGTTAGTTTTACATCATTAACGAGATAGGGTGCACTAAACTGCAGTGCAACATAAGATACATGATTACCGCTGTCCCTTTGTTTAATAACGGGTGCGGGGTTGCTGATGTATTCATAATCAGGTTGGGCGGTGGCGGGGGCATGGAAGGCACGCGCGGCTATTACTTTCAGCGGGTCGGTATGGGCATCATTTATTTTGAGGCGGTAGTAGCCATAGGAGGTCATAGGCAGCGGGAAGTCCTGCGTGTAAGTACCCTTTTGGCCATTGCTGCCAGCGCCGGTAAGCAGTATCTGCTCGTCAATTATGAACCATTTATTACCATCATCGCTGCCGCTTACGGAGGCATAGCGCTCTACAGCAGCATTGCTGAGCAGCAACGATATGCCGGTAACCATTTCTTTATCTGTGGTTTCCAGCACTATGGATGTGCTGTTTTTTTCGGTGGCTGTGCTTACAATTTTGAGGTCGCTGGTTTTGCCGGTTTCCTGAGCTGTTTTTGCCCGGGAATGGATGATATACGGCACAAAATTATCACCATCAGATACCCGGATATCAGAGAAATCGGCCCGCGCAAGTGCTGATAATTCGGGCTTTACGGGTATGGCATAGAAGCCTGTTGCAGCAACACTATCGAGCGTTGCAACAAACTTAAACTCCTGCCCGATAGCACCGGTAAGGGATAGCAAGCCAAACAGTATTAAACAACTAATCTTTTTTATCATCAATAATGAACTTTTTCAGTTTCTGATACATGAAAGAGACTGTAAGCAACAACACGCCCAGCAATATGAACACCAGTATTTTTCCTCCCTTCGAGATGTCTGAGATATCTGAGATAAACACCTTAAGTAGGACAATACTAAACAACCCGAGGGAAATGATGCGGAGCATTTTCTGTCGGTGTTTCATACCCAGCCACATGAGGCCAAAGGAGCTAAGCGCCCAAATGACGGTGAGGCCACCACGGCTAAACTGAACCTGCAGGTTGCTGATGGTATCGCCCGGATAGGCTACAATGATATAGATATTTGCGAGCTCCATACTCAGGAAGGCAAGGGCCATTATCACTAATACGACGCTTAGCCCTTTGATGGCACTTTCGAAAAACTCCTTTTCCTTTCTTATGCCCTGAATGACAAGGTAGAATAAGGCGCCAAGCAATGCAGTATCGACCCAATGCATATAGAAGTGAACCCAAAGTCCTTTGCCGGTAAGAATTGCGTCCCTCAGTTCTAAAATGCCATCGGCACTTACAACAAGGAAGAGGAAGCAAATAACAAGCGCAGCGATCTGAAACACCGGAGATACGCGCCATTTGTGTTGCAGCATCCAAACAATAACGAGAGCAAAAAGCTCCGTTACAAGGCGGTGATACACATTCGGGATGGTATAAGTGTTGAGTTGCCTGAAGGCGAGGTTTACTCCAAACATGCAGGTTAGGTAGAGTAGCCCCACTGCTATAGTGAGTGCGGTTCGGGACAGGTACTTGTTGTTCAGTCCTGCTGCATCATCGTCCTTACTGCGGCGAATAAGGAATGCCAGCGATGCAAAGGATGCGATAACTACGAGGTTGGTAACCAATCCACGCATATTTGCGTAAATGAGGTGCAGGCCGCCGGGATTTTGGTTGCCAGCTATCTGCCAGTCCATGGCCAGGCTCAGGAAGGTTAAACCGCATAAAATAGCCGATGACAGTTTGAACAAGCGGATGCCGGAATAATCGGACAACCAATAGAGCAGCACGAACTCTGCACTCCAGAATAGGGTGATGGCATGGCCATGTAACTGAATAGGGATAGTGAGGGTGATGAAGGTAAGAGTGAGGCCGATGAGCAAGAATAGCAGATTGCGGTCGGCCTCGCTGTTTTTATAAACCACGTAGGAAAGCCCGAGGTTAATTATACCCAGCACAAGGGTAAACAGCCCCTGATAGGCGCCGCCGTTCCAGCCATGGAGCAATACCATACCGGCACCAAAATAAGTGGACGTAACAAGCAGCAGCAGGAAGAAATCGAACGGCTGGAACTTAACCCTGTTGCGGAGTTGGTGTATCATATTCATACCGAGGAACAGGAAGTAGAACAGGGTGGCGAAAAGGAGCGCAACCGGGTAATTGATAGGCTTTTCGGGGTGCTCGAGTGCACGTGCCAGCCAGCCACCATAAATAATGATTGTGAAGAAAAGCCCGACAATGCGGATGCCCGGCCACCGTTTGAAGAAGGACAGGGCAACAATACCTACATTGAGAATGATGAGGTAGGTGAAAAGGACAATGTAGTTGCCCTCGCCCGTGGCTACGAGGAATGGGGTAATGAAGCCACCAATAGTGGCTATGAAGGCAAGTTCCAGCTTATCATACAGCACGGAAAGGGCTATGGCGAATGCTGTGATGACTACCATCATAACGAATGCTGCCGTTTGGCTCATGAGGTGGTACTGGTGGAACGCGAATGCGATGGTAAAGTAGAATACCGCAATGCCCCCTCCAGCAAGCACTGAGCTGAATGAGCGGTAATTGTTGCGCAGGAAGTGTGCAACGCCGATAAGTATTGCGCCGCAGCCGAGGCCTATACAAACCCTGCCCACTTCATTGATCCAATTCTGGTCTATTGCGTACTTAACAAAGAAGGCTATACCCAGCACCAGTATGGCAATACCAATTTTGTTGATGAGGTTTTCGCCTATAAATTTTTCAAGGTCAGGATTGTTGCGCAGCCATTTATCAATGCCGCTTTCCTGTGGTTCGTAAACAGGTGCTGGTTTCTTTGGTGCCACAGGCTCTGTGAATGCAGCAACAGGTAGCGGTTCAGGTATCATTTCTGGCTCGCCTTCAGGCTCTGGCGTTGAGGTAGTGGCTTGTTCTTCGGGCTCATTCCATTTGTGCTCAAAGAGGTTCAGTACAGGCTCTTCTACTAACTGTATTGGGGTTTCTGGCTCTACTTCTTCTATAGGAGGTTCTGGTGCAGGAGCCGGGGCAGCGACAGGCGTCGGCGGGGCAGCGACAGGCGCAACATAGGGTTGCTCCCTATGTGTTGGTTTTTCCCATTGCGATTGAGCAGGTGGCTGCTGTGTATATTGCTGGTTGCGCTGAATGGCGTCCAGTTTTGTTTCTACTTCGTCGGCATTCTCGCGAAGGTTTTTGCGCAGCTCTACGATTTCTATTTGCAGTTTTCTAATCTCGGCAGAGAGGTCGTGAATCATGTTTACAACAGTGCCGGAACCACCACCACTACTGCTGCGGGTGAGCAAAATAATGACAACGACGATGAGGACAAGGATAAAAAAGTACTCCATAACAATAAATCAATGTTACTTATGTGAAAAAGTAAAACAAGATACGCAAATCAGATGGATAAAATGTTAAAATGGCAATATCGGGTGCGACGAAGGCATCCCGGGCAGTATTCTAAGTTAATAGCCAACCGAGATGGAGGAGAAAGAACTATAGATGTGGGTGTTGGAGGCTATGTACAATATCCGTGTAGTCGGTAGTCGGTCTGGCTTGTCCAGGTTAGGGTATAAGAACTGCTTATTGATGGCTTGCCGTTTCGCACAGTGCCTTGTGCAGTGCAAGCACCTGCGGGATGACGGGTTGGACGTCATCGTTGGTGATGATTGAATTGCAGCGCGCCATTTTCTCGTTTTCGTCCATCTG
>CAILMA010000771.1 GCA_903835145.1 uncultured Bacteroidota bacterium | reverse complement strand
AGACGTGTGCTCTTCCGATCTTGTGTATTGGGTGCTATAAACGACCTGCGCGAGTGCACCGCCACCCGGCAATACCAACAAAATAGCTATCGAAATTTTGGCTATAAGAGACATATCTGCGAATATTATGCCTTAAAAATAATAAATGTTTCGACTATTGTGAGCTATACAAGGTCTTTGCTGCGGTTGTTTTTAGGATAGTTGAATAGGATGCTGGTAAGCACAGGCAACAAGAAGATGCCAATTGTAATACCGGAAGTAATCCATTCTGCTTTCTGGCTTTCGAGGAAAATGCTTGACGGTGCCTCCGGGAAAAAATGGGAGAACGTGGATAAGATCAATTTAATACCGAGCAGGCCTATAACCACAAATGCACATGCCTCCAGGAAGGCATATTTCTCAATTAGTTTCACAAAGCCTTGTGCTACAAACCGCATGGCAAGTATCCCGATAAATACACCGGTAAGTATAATCAACAGATTGTCAGACAAAGCGACTGCAGCAAACACGTTATCCATTGAGAAGGCAAGATCCATGAGCTCCACCAGCGCAACGGTAGCCCAGAACGGCCCCAGCTTACCTACTGTTAACTTATACAGCCAGTTGGAATCCTTATTTATCGATTCGTCGTCCCCCGAATCTTTTTTTTGCTGCCCTTTCCACCAGTCGTAAACAAGGTAAATAAGGTACAGGCCGCCGACCGGTTTCAGCCACCAGATGGTTACGAGGTAGGATGCGAATAACAGACACAAACCACGGAAAAGATAGGCCCCGAATATGCCGTACCTGAGGGCTTTGTTTCTCATTTTTTCCGGAAGGTCCATCACCATTGTTGCCAGTACTGCGGCATTATCAACGGATAACAGGCTCTCGATAAGGATAAGATTACCAACCATGAGTGTGGCAGCAAGCGGGTCACTAACTATTTTCTGAAGTAGAACGAACATGTTTGAAATGGATTATTTTTCCCGGTGTGCGTGTAGCGGGTTAGTTTAAAAATAAATGTTACGGGTTTGCTCAAATATACACACTTCGGCAAACATACGATAATAGGCCATTCCAAAATTTCAGGCTCCGAAAATGTGCTCAGAAATTAACTTAGCGTTGATGCTGTTGTTATAGCTTGTCAATAACCGGGCCCGGGTAGTAATGTCAGTGTTAGAGAACGGTACATTAATAAGCTTGCTGATGGCAGCTATAAAATCGGCCGCGGTGGTGGCAACGGTGCAAATCTCATTACTCAGGCCAGTGCCATAAAGCATGGCGGGATTTGCCAATACATGGCGGCCACCAAAAAGGGAGCTCATTAATTTAAGTTTCACGCCACTTTGCTGAAAGGTGGGTAACACGTGAATATGGGCGTTTGCTATCAGTTCGCGCATTGTGGTTTCGTCAGGGTCGGGTATCAGGCGGCAGTTGGGTAGTACGTTGCAGGCGTCTGCAACCTCTGTGCCCGGTTTCTTCCCGGCTACAACGAGCTTGATTCCCGTCTCGGGAAACACTTCCCTTAAAAGAAAAAGGGCTGCCTCCTGATTTTCAGGGTGGGAGAGATTGCCCTGATAAAGGCAATAATCTCCGGAGCCGGCTTTTGAATTTACGCTATCGTAAGGGTGGAAGGGTGGAACGAACAGGTGCGAACTACCGGGGTATTTACCCTCAAAGTATAAGTGATCGGCTCGAGAAAGCGCAATAATCGACTGAGCAGCACCAAGGTTGTTCTCGTATTTTTCTAAACGGCCGCTCTCCTTATTGAAGAAGATTTTCTTTAATAAGGAGCCTTCTTTTTTACTGAGCTGAGCATAATAATCGTGTTCTATATTATGTATCCTTATGGCCTTGAACCTGTTCTGCAGGGCAGCATTTCCTAAATGGTAGGTAGTGTGTACCCCCTCAAAAAGTATGGGCGCATCAACTTCCACCAGTCTTTGCAAGAGCATTGGCGATCGGCGGGATGAAACAATGTAAGGTAGTGTGAGAGAGAGCCCCGGCAATCCTGTTTTGCGTGGATAGTACCATACTTTTTCACAATATTGTTCCAGCGCTTTCTGGTGGCCCCGTCCATATTCGTAGCAATGCAGGTGTATGGCTATCCCTGCGGCATGCAATGCTTTAACTTTATAAAACACGTCAATGGCCCCGCCATAGTCGGCAGGGTAGGGCACATCGAACGACACGATATGTAGGTTTTTTGCAGGCAAAGAAATTATCTGGTGTTACTGGTTATTAAATAACTGGTCATAAGTTTTTACAAGAGTTTTTGCTTCTTCCTGCCAGCAATACTTTTCCCTTGCATTCAGACAGTTTTGTTGTAGTCTGTTGTAGTATTCGTCGTTGTGCAGGAGTTCATTCAGCGCGGCTGCAATTGACTCAGGTGTAGGGTTTTCTATCAGGGACGCAATTTCAAATTGGGCATTGATTCTTTCGTATTCAGGGTACTTAATACAAAGCTGCGGCACACCATAGTGCATGTAGTCGAAAAAGCGATTGGCAAGCGAAAGGCGATTGCTCAGGCTGGTGTCCTCAAACAGGGTAATACCCACCCACGCATTAATGGTAAATGCCGTCAGCTCAGCAGGAGGCACATAACCATGAAAAGTGATTTTATCATCGAGCCCGGATGCGGAAGTAAGTTCACGTGCTTCTGTATAAAAGTTGCCGGCACCACATACTATCAGGCGGGCATCAACCCATTTCATAGCGGGAATGAGTTGTTCAAAACAGCGCCCCACATTCACTGCGCCCTGGTATAATATATATCGTTCCTTTTTTTCGGGTAGGACAACAGGTTTTAAAATTGTTGCGTTTCTTACTACGCCATAGTTTACACCATATCGCTTTTTGAAATCTTCAGCATAGCATTCGCCAATAGTATAACCCACAGGAAAATTGGGTACGGTATGGCGGGCTATCCACAGCCACATTTTATGAACAGCCGGCCGCGAAATTACTTCCTTCAAATCGGTGAAAATCTCGTGGGCATCGTAAACTCGTTTTTTACCCCTTATTTTCGATGCATAATATACTGGCATTATAGTGTCGAGGTCAATGGCGCAGAAGGCATCAGTTGGGCGAAAAAGCAGGAAAAAGAAGAGTTTGACCCAATAGTGGAAGTACATTATTTTCCCTTGTTCGGCTATAATGGACAAGCGCACCTGCTTGAAGGGCCTGGGTATTATGGGTTTACTGTTTTTGCGTTCGAAGCCAACTAAAGTAACATCGTAACCAGCCTCAGT
>CAILMA010000770.1 GCA_903835145.1 uncultured Bacteroidota bacterium | reverse complement strand
GAGTAGTTTTTTTCGTTTTCAGGTAATATTTGCCTTAATATTATCGTCTGTAATATATAGCGGATGCAGGGAAAATACCCTCATCAGTTCCCGTTTGGCCCCCTCAAATAATACGCTGGGGCTGGTAGCTGATACATTATACACCTGTATTACCCATACCTATTACGAAAACGACAACTATACAAGTACCAACTTGTCCGGCATCGCAATCTATCAGGCTGTAGGCTCTCTGGCCGATTCTTTTTTCGGAACTACCAGTGGTGCAACTTACTTTCAGATTGCAAATCCAATTCCGGGCAGCATATTTGATTCCAGCTATCATATTGATTCTGTTGAGTTAGTATTGCCCTACAGCGGTTTCTCCTATGGCGATACAGCTGATGCTTCCATCACCCAAACTTATCAGGTATTCTACCTCGGCGACACTTTAGGCTATTATACACCTTACTTCTCTTATTCTGATAAGCCGCTTGATGTCGGCAATCCACTTAGCTCACCTGTTACTGTGAACCTGCATAAACTACAGGATTCTGTTGTTGTAAACGGTGTTGGTTACTGCCCGGGAATGCATATAAAACTGAATACAAACATTACCATGGCACACCTAAACGCTGCTATGGCCGCAAGCTCATCAACCCTTACCAGCGACCCTGCCGGGGCGTTTATTAATGCATTTAAAGGTATTTGCGTGCGCCCTGCCGATTACAGAATATTTTCTAAAGCAATTCCTTATTTTAGATTAGATCCCCTTGGTTCTGATGCTTATTCTCAGGCCGGGTTGGTGGTTTACTACCGCAATCCGTCAGCTACCGGCAGCGACACTGAAAATACCTATGTATTTTCTTACAATCAGGCTGGCTGCGCTAATTTTAACGGACTTACCAAGTCGTTCGCCAAATTCCCGGTCAATAACTTGTTTCATTCTACTCAGGTCAATGACAGTGTTGTCGCCCTCCAAAATATGCCTGGTGCCTGCATCGATATCAAAATTGGTGGCCTTACCCACATTGGAGGTGCTACTAACTTTCTTAGAGATCACGTAATAAATCAGGCACAACTGCAGATTTCGCTTATCAATTCGCCAGTCAACTTCACACAGTATGCCGCTCCTGAGCAATTGTACCCGGTTGGTATTGGCAATGGCACCTACCCTACTGGTATTACAGCCGGACTCACCTACGAGGTACAGGACAGATTACCCGAAGGCAGTCTTTCGCCCTATTACGTACTCGACGGTACATCTCATATCTATTCATACGGAAGTACAAATATCACAGCTTATACATTAGGCTTGCCTCGGGAAGTTATTAGTTGTATTGCAGCTAATAACGACACGCTTCACCTGCATCTGCATGGCACTCAGATTATTTACGGTGCCTACAGAATGCTCGCAGGCGGAGGAAATTATCCTGATAACAGGTACAAGGCAAAGCTAATTGTTGTACATTCATCGCTAAAATAACTAACCAATGTGTGGCATAGTAGGTTACATAGGTAACAAGGAAGCTTATCCGATTATAATTAAAGGGTTGAAAAGACTCGAGTACCGTGGATATGACAGTGCGGGTATTGCCTTGTTAAACGGCAATATGACTATTTTTAAAAAAGCTGGAAAAGTAAATGACCTCGAACAAATCGCCGGTCATTACAACCTTAATGCTACAATAGGGATAGGACATACAAGATGGGCTACCCATGGTGCCCCTAATGATAAGAACGCACATCCCCATATTTCACAGTCTGGTGACCTCGCAATCATTCACAACGGAATTATTGAAAACTATTCTGCTCTTAAGGAAGAATTGATAAAAAGAGGTTATACATTTCACTCAGATACTGACACTGAGGTTTTGGTTAACCTGATTGAAGAGGTTCAGAAAACTGAAAAAACAACGCTCGACAATGCCGTGCGTATTGCGCTCAACGAAGTTGTTGGTGCTTACGCAATCGTAATTCTAAACCTAAAAAATCCTAACCAGCTTGTTGCAGCCCGCAAAGGCAGCCCATTGGTTATAGGTATTGGTGATGATGAATTCTATATTGCTTCTGATGCTTCGCCTATCATTGAATACACCAAAAATGTAGTGTACCTCGATGATCAGGAATATGCAGTAGTTAATCGCGATGGCCATTATTCCATACGTACCTTGGGTAATGTGGAAAAATCTCATGCTATTCAGAAACTTGAGTTCTCGCTTGAATTGATTGAAAAAGGTGGCTTTGAGCACTTTATGCTTAAAGAAATCTACGAACAACCAAAAGCAATCGAAGATTCGCTCCGCGGTCGTATGAGTGCATCGCAGGGTTGGATAAAGCTCGGTGGACTAAACGAATACATTAACCGCATAGACAAAGCTGACCGTTTTATCATCACCGCTTGTGGTACTTCCTGGCACTCCAGCCTCATCGGTGAGTACCTTATTGAAGACCTCGCGAGGATACCGGTTGAAGTGGAATACGCCTCAGAATTCCGATACAGAAACCCGATAATTAAGGAAAGTGATGTTGTTATAGCAATTTCACAATCCGGCGAAACTGCCGATACACTCGCCGCAATTGACCTCGCTAAAGACCGGCAGGCCCTCATTTACGGCATTTGCAACGTTATTGGCTCCTCTATTGCACGCGCATCTCACGCAGGTTCCTATACCCACGCAGGCCCGGAAATAGGTGTTGCGTCAACCAAGGCTTTTGCCACCCAGATTTCCATCATTACCCTTATTGCACTGCAGATTGCTATGGTGAAAGGCACCATGCCTACGTCTAAGATCAGGGCAATACTTTATGAACTGGAAAACATCAGCAAGAAAATTGAAGAAACGCTTGCACTGGATGCCCAGATAAAAGAAATAGCTGCCATCTACAAGGATGCGACCAATTTCCTCTATCTCGGTCGTGGTTATAACTTCCCGGTTGCTTTAGAAGGTGCGCTTAAACTGAAAGAAATCTCTTACATACATGCTGAAGGCTACCCTGCTGCCGAAATGAAACACGGTCCTATTGCACTAATAGACGAAAACATGCCTGTTGTGTTCCTTGCTACCAACAAGAGCGCATACGACAAGATAGTTTCTAACGTACAGGAAGTAAAGGCAAGAAAGGGCAGAATTATTGCTGTTGTGCACAAGGGCGATACACAAATTAGAGCACTTGCCGACCACATCATCGAAGTACCTGAAACAGAAGAAATACTGTCGCCATTGATCACTATTGTTCCGCTTCAGTTGCTGGCATACCACATTGCAATTATGAGAGGTTGTAATGTCGATCAGCCACGCAACCTTGCAAAATCAGTTACTGTAGAATAAAGTTATTGCATTTTTAACTTTATGTTTTAAACTATTGATGCAGCGAGACATCCGGAGTTTGGAAACTGTAAGCTATACCCTGTTGACTATCAATTTATATCAAATAAAAAATTTTTAACGACAATCTACATTATTGCATAATGAATTTTGAGGTATATTTCCCATTAGAGGTCACTGCTGAAATAAAATATATACCGCTTGGAGCGTTAAAATGAATATTTTGCGTTGAATTAGTAGCCAAATCAATTTCTTTTACTCTTTGTCCTAAAGAATTAGTGATAACAACTTCTGCCATTTCAGTAATGGGTGAAGATACATTCACGTCACAGTTTCCATCACATGGAACAGGATAAAGCTCAATGCCATATTCGTTACGTATTTTTGATTCGGAAATACTGGTGCTAACATGGGTAGTATCATTATGCATTGTTATTTTTCTTACTGCATGCGCAGATGCCTCAACAAAATAAATATTTCCTTCTCTGTCTATCGCCAAACTATTATAATTATTCGCGCTAAAACCAATTGATATAATGGCGGCATTCGCGGGGCCACCGTCACCAGAATGACCAAACGTGTTACACATGCCAGCAAAAGTGGAACACAAACCAGCGGTATCCATTTTTACAATTGTGCTTGACGTACACTGGGCAAAATATTTATTTCCACTATCGTCAAGAACAATTCCGGTAAAACCAAAAAAACCGGCACCCAAACCAACAGCACTCGTGTAACATCCGCTGCCACGGCTTCCACAACTTCCGCCACCTGCCAAAAGAGTTAAACTATCCGTTCCGTCAACTAAAAAAACTTCTCCAGAATTGCCAGTTCCGTTGGCTACGTATAAATGCCCCAAACTATCGGTAGTTAAACCGCTGGGGCACTGTAAGCCTGTGCCAGCTGCTATCAATAATGTGGGGTGACCGGTTGGGTTGTACTTATAAATTGTATAGTTATAGCCAAAATATAAATTACCAGCCCAATCAACTGTAATAGTTTGTGGGTACAGGTTGTCGATTGAACCATCATATACTATAGCTCCATCATAAATTGTAGTAATAATACCATTCGTATCCACTTTGCGGATCTTCTCAAAATCATCCCCTATATAAACGTTTCCAAACCTATCACAAGCAACGGCCCGCGGCGAAGACAGCTGCGCGGTATTTGCTGCTATTGAATCCCCATTATAACCCGCAACTCCGGTGCCGGCTAACGTTGTAATTATACCATGTTTATCTACTTTTCTAACACAATTTGCAGCCATGTCCGCAATAAATATGTTTCCATTCCAGTCAGCGGCAATTCCTGTTGGTTGCTTCAACTGTGCATTAGTAGCCGCAAAGCCATCTCCGCTGTAGCCATTCGTGGTATCTCCGGCATAGGTCGAGATAATTTGGGCATCTGAATAGCCAGATAAAAAAATGCATGACAATGCAAGGCAAATTTGAATTAAGTTTTTCATAGGGTTTTTTTTTAAAAAAATAAATATTGCTTTTTCTACAAGTAAAGTTAGGTTCCCTTTTTATAACAAACAAACGTTTTGAAAAATATATTTTTTTATAGACCTACGTTAGCATCTTCTATCGTTTTGGTCAATACAAAATTCAATTTCGCTACTCTTAAAGAAGCTATCACTTTATTACCTTTCTTTTACAATTTTACAAACACTACAATTCGGTTAGGAACATTGATGAGTTAAATTCTACCAGATGACGAAGTTGCTTTTTCATTTATGCGAGGCGCAAAATCTGAGAATGATGAGTTATTTATCCCGCTGAAGGGCGGGATTGTAACGATGCAGAAATGAAAAAGAGCAAGTCAAATGGCGGGATTTATTTTGTCATTGTTCCTTATTCGCCTATTGCGCTCAGAGAGCAGCTAAAAGTCTTTCCGTCGGGACATGCCCTGTGCATTAGTCTAATAATGATGAACAACTCAAATGAAAAGGTATTTTCTTAAATAGTTTTTAAAAGGGCAGCCCCGACCGCCTGTGTCTGGTTGCCGATTCCAAATGAATTGTCGTTTTTCTTGCTCTATAATTACCTTTTTAAGTGAAACAAAAGAACAACTCTGCTATTGTCTTTTACTATTTTCTTATCTCGATTACCTAATCAATCCGCTGCCAGGAGCTATTGATTTAACGTTAAATCAACGCCAATAAATATTTACAACAAAGGCCCGGCCTCAAATCAAGCTTGTAAAATCGTTGATAAAAGCCTAATTTGCGGACAATTTTATAAAACTTAAACAACAGTATTCAAACATGCCATATCTTTTCACATCTGAATCGGTTTCAGAGGGACATCCGGATAAAGTATCAGACCAAATTTCTGACGCACTTGTCGACAATTTTCTTGCGTGGGATCCACAATCAAAAATAGCTTGTGAAACGCTCGTTACAACTGGTCTTGTTGTGCTCGCCGGTGAAGTAAAATGCAATACTTATATTGATGTGCAAACCATTGCACGCGACGTAATAAAAAGAATTGGGTACACTAAAAGTGAATATAAATTTGAAGCCGAATCTTGTGCTGTAATTACTGCAATTCATGAGCAATCACCTGACATCAATCAAGGTGTTGAGCGCCAGAATGCAGAAGACCAGGGTGCCGGAGATCAAGGGATGATGTTCGGTTATGCTACAAACGAAACTGCTAACTACATGCCACTGGCACTGGACCTTTCTCACAACCTGTTGTTGCAGCTTGCTGCCATTAGGAAAGAAGGCAAAGAAATGACCTACCTGCGCCCGGATGCAAAGAGTCAGGTTACTCTTGAATATAGCGATGACAATACCCCGATAAGAATTGATGCAATCGTTATCTCTACACAGCACGATGACTTTGCCGGTGAAGTAGAAATGAGAGCACAGATTTCTAAAGACGTGAAAAACATCCTTATCCCACGTGTTCTTTTAAGCTACCCTCAATACAACCACCTGTTCAACGAAAACATTAAATACCACATTAACCCAACCGGTAAGTTCGTAATTGGCGGACCTCACGGCGATACTGGTTTAACTGGTCGTAAGATCATTGTTGATACCTACGGTGGTAAAGGCGCTCATGGTGGTGGTGCATTCTCAGGTAAAGACCCAAGCAAGGTTGACCGTTCAGCAGCTTACGCTACCCGCCATATCGCTAAAAACCTGGTTGCGGCCGGTGTGTGCAGCGAAGTACTTGTGCAGGTATCTTACGCCATCGGCGTAGCGAAACCAACCAGCATTTTTGTTGATACTAAGGGCACTTCAAAAGTGAATATGACCGATGGCCAGATCAGCGATATCGTTCAGGAAGTATTTGATATGCGTCCTTACTTCATCGAGAAACGCCTCAAACTCCGCCAGCCAATGTATAGCGAATGCGCTGCTTATGGTCATATGGGCCGTGTTCCTCAAACAGTGACAAAAACATTCAAATCTGCTGATGGCAACACCAAGCAAGTTGAAGTGGAACTGTTCACTTGGGAAAAACTTGATTTTGTAGACCACGTGAAAAAAGCGTTCAAACTCGCATAATTTCAATACTTTGATACTCTTAAAAAAGGAACATCGCTTGGCGGTGT
>CAILMA010000769.1 GCA_903835145.1 uncultured Bacteroidota bacterium | reverse complement strand
TGCGAAATGGTTGATGGCCCTGTGAGCGCGGAAGTGCTGGGTACTACCTACGAAGAAATAGTAGAAGAAGGTAAGAAGCTTGCTGCTATACACAAAAACATAGTTGTAAAAGTACCAATGATAAAGGATGGTATTAAAGCCATTAAGTGGTTTACTGACAATGGAATTCCTACCAACTGCACGCTGGTATTTTCTGCGGGTCAGGCTATTCTTGCCGCCAAGGCAGGTGCAACCTACGTTTCGCCTTTTATAGGCAGGATAGATGATGGTAGCTGGGACGGCGTGCAACTGATAGAGCAGATTGTAAATATTTACAATACTCAGGGCTTTATGACTGAAGTGCTCGCTGCTTCTATCCGCAATCCATTGCACATTGTAAGGTGTGCTGAGGCGGGAGCTGATGTTTGTACCTGCCCGTTAACTTCAATCCTCGGCCTGCTGAAACATCCGCTTACTGATTTAGGCCTGGAACAATTTTTAAAGGATGCAAAATCAATGCAATAAACAATACTGTTTGAATGCAAATGGGCTGATGATTGGTAAAAACTGCATCAGCCCATTTTTTTATCAGTACTATTTGCCCGAGGTGGTAGTGGCAATGCTCAATGATACCCTGAATATTCCGGTAGTAATTGCCATATTTTTCGTCTGTAAACGGTTCCCAAAGGCGATTCTCAGGCAATAATTCTATGAGCGATGCGAGCATTTCTGCATCACTCCATACCCGGTTGAGCAGTTCGTCCCAATCTTCTGAGTTCTCAATTGACGGGCAATCAAAACTGAATTTGTCGCTGGCGTTTAATTGCCCACCTTGAAATACCGGTATAACTACACTAATATAATAATGAGTATGATATACCAAAGCAGCTATGCTATTCATACCCATCGGCGATTGTATGGCGACTTCCCAAGATACCCCTTTCAATTGTTCCTTAAAGCACGAAGATGTCCAGTTACCACCGAAGTGAACGTCTCGGATCCCTTTTGCCAAATGTTGAACAATGCCCATGAACTATTTTGATTTGAGCCGTAAAGTTACCATTTGACGATTATTTTTCGATAAACCCAGTTCAAGTCAAAAGTGAAAGACGCTAAAAAATGTTGCTGTTTCGTTGGCGTATATTGAAATTGGCCTAATCGCAAAGCGGCGAAATTAATGTGCCGGTGTTTTTGAGCCGTTCGGGAAGCAGTAACATTCCCTACCTTTGCTGCTCCAAAATAAACATATGGGCAAAGTAGCCATTAATATAGCAACAGGCAGCCTGTTGCAGCAAGACATAATAGTAGGTATAGATTTAGGAACTACCAATAGCCTGATTGCTATTGTAAAAACAGATACTCATGAGCCGATTGCCCTTCGGGAAATTGACGGACTCACGTTGGTGCCTTCTATTGTTCACTTTGATGCTTTCGGCAATGTAACGGTAGGTAACCCGGCGAGGGAGCTACTGGTGAAAGAGCCTGAAAGAACCATATATAGTGCGAAACGCCTGATGGGTAAAACATATACCGATGTAGGTAGTGATTCGTCTTTTTTTGCCTACAATATCATAGATGATGGGACAGAGGCAATGGTAAAAGTGCAGGTGGGCAATCAATTTTATTCGCCAACTGAGCTTTCGTCTTATATACTTAAAGAACTAAAGAAGCGCGCAGAGCATATACTAAAAACAACGGTGTCTAAGGCTGTAATTACAGTGCCGGCTTATTTTAACGATGCCCAGAGGCAGGCTACCCGCGACGCGGGCAGGCTGGCGGGGCTCGATGTACTCCGGATTATAAACGAGCCAACTGCTGCTAGCCTTGCCTATGGTATAGGCTTGAAGGGGCATTATGAGAAAACCATTGCTGTTTATGACCTTGGCGGTGGTACTTTCGACATTTCTATTCTTGCTATCAACAATGGTATTTTTGAAGTGCTCGCTACCAATGGCGATACCTACCTGGGTGGCGATGACATGGATAACTTACTTGCACGCTACTGGCAAGAGGATGCCGGTACAGGCAACACCGCGCTGGGGCTCGGCAGTTCAACCGATAAATCGCTGACCCAGCAACTGAGGATAACAGCCGAGGCGGCTAAAAAGCACCTAACAGATAACGAGGTATACGAAGGGGAAATTAACGGTACGCCGGTAAGAATTACCCGCGAAGAATTTTCAGATTTAATAACGCCACTTATAGAGCGCACACTTACTGCGTGTAAAAATGCGCTGAAAGATGCAAGCATGCAACCAGCGCAAATAGATGCAGTGGTGATGGTAGGTGGGTCCACGAGAGTGCCGGCCGTAAAAGCAGCGGTAAAGGCGTTTTTCGGTCGCGAGGTACACGACAAGTTGAACCCCGATGAGGTTGTGGCACTGGGTGCTGCAGTGCAGGCAGATATACTTGCCGGCAACAATACAGAAATGCTGTTGCTTGATGTAACGCCGCTTTCGCTGGGCATTGAGACCATGGGTGGCCTTATGGATGTGCTCATACCCCGCAATTCAAAGATTCCTACTAAGGCAGGCAGGCAATATACCACCCAAAAAGATGGCCAGAGCGGTATGCGCATCTCAGTTTTTCAGGGTGAGCGCGACCTGGTGAGCGACAACAGGAAACTGGCAGAGCTCAACCTGACCGGCATACCCGCTATGCCAGCCGGGTTGCCCAAGGTTGAAGTGACCTTTTTGCTCGATGCTGATGGCATACTCAAGGTAAGTGCCACAGAGTTGCGCAGCGGCGTTGCTCAAAGTATAGAGGTAAAGCCACAATATGGCCTTTCAGACGAGGAAGTAGAAAAAATGCTGCTTGATTCGCTCACCCACGCTAAGGAAGACATTCAGCTACGCGCACTGGTAGAAGCAACAACCGAAGCTCAGCAAATGCTGGATACTACAGTTAAGTTCCTCAAAAAACATGGCGAGGCAATTTCTGAAATTGAAGCAACTACTACTGAAGGCAAAATGAAGGAGCTGACGCAAGCTATGGATGCTAAAGATAAGAACCTGATTCAGCAACTTACCGAGCAGCTGAATGAGATTTCCCGTCCGTTTGCAGAGCGCATCATGGACTCAGCACTGAAGGACGCCATGCGCGGGAAAAGCATTGTTTAAGGAAAGGTTTAAGCCGGTTGTAATTCATTAGTCTTTCTTCTTCCAGAAAAAGACTTCCTGCCCCGGCATGTAGTGCAGGGTAATATGAAAATCTGGTGTAAATATGCCCCCCACAAGTGCCCCCTTCAGGTTTAGGTCCTTGCTTTGGGCATCTACCACGCTAAGATAATAGGTGTTCTCTTCATCGAACAAGATAGTGTAGCGCAGGTTAACACCTACACTTAGGTATATGTTGCGACCTACAGACTCCCCATATACATACTCGAGCCCAATGCCTATTGCTGGAAAGTACTTAGTAACGTTAGTTGAGCTGTCTTCATATATTTTCATTGAGCCGGCACTCGGGCCGCTCACACCCGGCCCTTTTTGTTTTAATTTCTCAACACCTATACCTAAACTAAGGAATAAGGTGTTGTCCTGAAATACATTGGCAACAAAATTGCCCTTGGCCATCACATCGAGATAATTGCAATTGAGAAAGGCGACATTTTTTTCAAATTGGGTTAGCGGCAGCCGTGTTCTCCCGAATGCAAAATCAACGGTGGGGTAGAATTGCGTAGCATTGGGTTTGTAGCTTAGCCCAAAACGCAGGCCAGTTGAAATCTGTTTGTAGTAAGTATTTTGGTTATACTTATTCAACAATACCGGGAAACCCATGTCGATGCTGTTTGACAGCTCAACCTGAGCCCGGGTTGCAATGGGGCTAAGCGCCATTATTACTAAAAGCACAATCAAATGCGCCAGACCCTTAGGAAGTAATTCTGATAATTTTACCACGGAGTAAAAATAAGGATTTATAGTTTGCGTATGTTTTGTGAGGCGATTATTTGTGATTTATTGCTCCAGGCTTATTTTTATGGTCACCACTGTCCATGCCACATTGCCTTCGGCATCTTTTTCTTCATCAAACTGCAGCGAAACTTCTTTATTTTGAATAATGCTGATCTGTGCCATGCGCTTACGAAGATTATCTAAACCAAATGATTTGTGGGCAGGGTCATTGTGTTTTTTTGAAGCAATCATACTATCCCGTTGTCCTTAACCGTAATATACAAGTAATGCTCCGCTTCATAAATGTTTACAGAGAGGAAATTGCTTTTTGACTTGCGTGGAAACAGGCCGTGTTTGATAGCGTTTTCTACAAGCGGCTGAATGAGCATCGGCGGTATCATAATATCAGTAAGTTCAACTTTCGGGTCTATGGAAATTTCATAGTTAAGGAAATCCTTGAACCTCAATTTCTCCAGCTTCAGGTAGTTGATCACCAGATCCGTTTCATTTTGCAGAGAGATGAGCTCCAGCGAAGTGTTGTGCATATTTTGCCTTACAAGGTTCGCAAAAATGCGCAGGTATTCATTTGCGGCCCTTTGTTCATCTTTATTGATAAGGCTTTGCACGTTATTTAGCGCATTAAAAATAAAATGAGGATTCATAAGTGCATTGAGCGCTTTGTACTCTGATTTGAGGAATCTGATTTCCCTTTTATGTTCTTTTTGGTTTTTTCTGAAAATCTGCTGCACCCTGTACCGCACCACGAACGCAATAAAACCGGCTACGAATATTGCAGCAATGGTAATAAACCACCATGTAGCCCAGAACGGAGTTGCGACAATAAGGATGAACGTTATCGGTTCGCAAAAGTCGTTGGAAAGGTTCCTCGCTTTAACCTTAACATAGTAAGTGCCGTAATCAGAATTCAGCAAATTTATTTCTTCCAGGTTGGTATAGCGCCAATTGTCGGTGTTGTTTCGGGAAACAGAATATGCATAGGTTATGTTCTTGCTTTCAAGCGAGAGCGGAAGGTAAGACAAAACTATATTGCGTGATTGTCTGTAAGAGATCTGTACCACCTCGGTAACGGGAAGATTCTGTTTGCCTGTTTTCAGGTATTTGAAAAATACTTTAGGCGGTTTAGGGGTTGTAAGAAGGTCTTTGATGTCAAATTTATCCACTGTTCCGTGTTCGTAAAAGTAACAGAACTTGCCATCTGAACAGAAGTTCTCTGTATTTTGGGGCAACAAGGGGTATTCAATTGTGTTAACAGAAAATCGGGTATTAGTGTCTGACGGAAGGGTAAGTAGTCGGTACCAGTTATTGGTGCAAATGAAAACGTGCCCAGCATCGAGGTAATAAAGTTTGTCCCAAATACAATTCTTTATTTCTATTGAGTCGATTATAGTCTTTGAATCGACATTACGGCACAATATGAGTTTATTGTTGTGATTATAAC